>JAGNNA010000071.1 GCA_017990895.1 Reyranella sp. | reverse complement strand
GGCGCGATGACGGGGACATGGCCGCGCTGGGCCAGCGCCGTCGCCAGCGTGGTCGCCTCGCGTTCCGGCCGGGTGATCAGCACGCGCATGACGCCTCCGTAGCCGGGGCGTCCGGCCGACGCAACGTCGGAGAAATTAAAGAAGCACGACGCCTTCCAGCGCCAGCAGCTGGCGCTTGGTCGGCAGGCCCCGGCCGCCCGAGAAGCCGCCCTCCTTGCCACCGCTGCCGAGAACCCGGTGGCAGGGCACGATGATGGGGATGGGATTGCGCCCGCAGGCCATGCCGACGGCGCGGGGGCCGGACCCCAGCGCCATCGCCATGCCGCCGTAGGTCGCGGTGCCGCCGAAGGGGATCTCACACATCATCTTCCAGACGCTCTTCTGGAAATCGGTGCCGCGCGCCGCGAGCGGCAGGTCGAAGCGCCTGAGCTTTCCCAAGAAATAGCGGTCGAGCTGGCGCTTTGCCTCCGCGAGCAGTGGCGTCGACGAGACGTCGCGTGCCCGTTCCCCGGCGCCGGCCCAGCGCACCGACGTCACGGCGTCGAAATCCGCCTCGATGGCCAACCGCCCGACCGGGCTATCGACGTAACAGATGGACATGTGGCAAGCGTAGCGCCGGCCTCCGGCATTTGCCAACATGGGGCGATTGTTTGGGGGAGTGATGACGAAGGGCGTTAGGTCCTCGAAGAATGGCCCGACCCGCCGCGCGCTGATCGCCGGCGCCACCGTTCTGGCGTCGACGCTTGCCCTTCCCGGGCTCGCCCGCAGCCAGTCGGGACCGCGGCGTCAGCAGCCCGAAGCCGGGCCGCCGCCGGTCGTGTTCGTGCACGGCAACGGCGATTCGAGCGCGCTCTGGATCAACAACCTGTGGCGCTTCGAGGCCAACGGCTACAAGCGCAACCAGCTCTTCGCGATCGACTTCGTCTATCCCAATGCCCGCAGCGACGATTCGAAGCCGCAGCCGTTGCGGTCCTCGGCCGAGGACCAGATGAAGGAACTGACATCCTTCGTGGTGCAGGTCCTGAAGGCCACGCGCCGCCGCAAGGTCGCCCTGGTCGGCTCCTCGCGTGGCGGCAACGCCATTCGCGCCATGCTGAAACAAGGTGGCGGCGCCGACATGGTAAGCCACGCCGTTCTGTGCGGCACGCCCAACAAGGGCATCGTGATCTCCGAGCAGCTGCTGGTCGGCAGCGAATTCAATGGCGCCTTTCCGTTCCTGAAAGGCCTCAACGAGGGTCCTGACGATCTGGTCCCTGGCGTCGAGATGATGGCGATCCGGTCCGACACGAACGACAAGTATTCCCAGCCGGACGGGCGCTTCATCGGTGCGCCCGGCAAGCCGACCGGCGTCAGCTACGATGCCTCCGAACTGCGGGGCGCCCGCAACGTGGTCCTGGAAGGCCTCGACCATCGCGAGGTCGCGTTCCACAAGCTGGCCTTCGCCGCGATGTTCGAGCATATCACCGGCAAGCCGCCGGGCAGCATGTTCATCGCCCAGGAACCTCTTCCGATCCTGAACGGCCGGGTGACCGGCCTTACCGAGGGTACCTACACCAACATCCCCGTGGCCGGCGCGGAGGTCGAGATCTTCGAGGTCGATGCAAAGACCGGCGAGCGCAAGAGCGTGGTCGCCCTGCATCGCAAGACCACCGGCGAGGACGGCGTCTGGGGTCCCTTCGTCGGCAGGTCCGATGCCTATTACGAGTTCGTGCTCCGTGTGCCGGGACTTCCGACGACGCACACCTACCGCTCGCCGTTCCTGCGTTCGAGCGATGTGGTGCATCTAAGGCCGCAGCCCTTTGCCAAGGCCGACGAAGGCGCCGGGGCGGTCACCCTCATGAGCCGGCCGCGCGGCTATTTCGGCGTCGGTCGCGACAAGTTCTCGCTCGACGGCAAGGTCCCGCCCGGCATCAACGACGGCGTTCCCGGCGTGTCCACGGGACGGCTGACTTTCGATGCGGCGCCGCCGCGGACCGTGATGGCCGTGTTCAACAACGAGACCATCCCGACGCGCACCTGGCCCGCCAAGGACGGCCACATCGTCGTGACGGAGTTCTTGAACTGACTCTTTCATATTCCTCTCCCCCGCTAGGGGGAGAGGAGGAAGAGTTTACTCAGCCCTCATACGTGTATTTGAAATTGCAGTGGCTGGCGCCCTGCATGATCGTTTGCGTGCGTTCGAGCTTGAGCCTGGGGTCGTAGCCCTCGCAGAAGGCGCCGTCGCGGTTGCAGGAGAGGAGGGCGCCGATCTCGCCGAGGCCCATCGCCTTGTAGGTTTCGGCGTACCGGCAGCGCACGACTTTGAAGGTGAAGGTGTCGTCGGTCTGCTCCTTGACGTCGATCTCCAGTGACCCACCGGCGGTCCAGAGATGCTGGATGTCCTGGAACGACTTGAGCGACGTGCCGCCGGGCACCGAGGCGGCGAACTGGCGGGCCTGCTCGATGGCCGAGCGACGCACCGATTCCTCGATCGTCTTCTTCGCGACCTCGACGCCGTGGCTGGCCTTCAGGGTCTCGTAGACCTCCTTCAGGATCTCGGCCTCGATGCGGCGCTTCTCCAGCATGGAGAGACCTTCAGGATGGGCGGACTGGCTCATGGCTTGTCTCCGAACAGGGAATGATCGAGCCTAGCCGGTCGGCGGCAGCTTGACATCGGGGTCCCCCGATGAAATATCGGCCGCAGCATGATTTCGCCAACCCTCCTCCGGTCGCGACGTCGCCGCTCGCAAAAACGGTAAGAGAACGCGCGCGCGCAACAGTAACAAACGCGCCGTATCGTGAAGCCGCTGGAGAGACGAAGCGGCTTCCATCCTTCCTTCTCCAGTCGGCCCTCCCTTCAAGGCCCAGCATCGAGAGAGAAGACCATGACCAGCGACAAGACGAAGATTTTCATCGACGGCCAGCACGGCACCACCGGCCTGCAGATCCTCGACCGGCTCAAGGACCGGGCCGACATCGAGTTGCTCGAGCTGCCGATGGCCGACCGCAAGGACTTGGGCAAGCGCGCCGAGATCGCCAAGGCCTCCGACATCACCGTGCTCTGCCTCCCCGACGCGGCGGCCAAGGAGCTGGTGGCGGCCATGGGAGATTCCGACACGGTGGTGATCGACGCCTCGACGGCGCATCGCGTGGCCGACGGCTGGACCTACGGCTTTCCGGAACTGGCCAAGGACCAGCGCCAGAAGCTGCTCGACTCGAACCGCATCAGCAATCCCGGCTGTTATCCGACCGGCGCCATCGCGCTGCTGCGGCCGCTGGTCGATGCCGGGATCGTGCGCGCCGATTCCACGCCCGCCGTATTCGGCGTATCCGGCTACACCGGCGGCGGCAAGGAGCTGATCGCGGTCCATGAGCAGCCCGGGGTCGAGCCGTTCGGCCTCTACGGGCTCGAGCTCACCCATAAGCACGTGCCGGAGATGAAGAAGTATTCCGGTCTCACGCATGCGCCGCTATTCGTGCCGTCGGTCGGCCACTATGCCCAGGGCATGTTGATCACCATCCCGATCACGCGCGACATCACCACGAAGCAGGTGACGGCCAAGGACGTGCACCAGGTGCTGACCGACTACTATGCCGGCGAGACCTTCGTGCCGGTGCGGCCGCTCGCTGACCGGGCGTGGCTGGAGCGCGACCGGTTCCTGCGGGCCGACCGGCTGATCGACACCAACACGATGGAGCTTGCGGTCTACGGCAACGATGCCGACGGCAACGTGCTGGCCGTGGCCTCGCTCGACAATCTCGGCAAGGGCGCGTCGGGCGCGGCTGTGCAATGCATCAACCTCAAGACCGGCGTCGATGAGACGACCGGCCTCAAGGTCGGCTGAGGCTTCCGTCATGGACGAGACGCCGGCGCTGCGGCGCGCGGTGGTGGACGATGCCGCCGCCGTGCACGTGCTCACGCGCGAAGCCTATGCCAAGTGGGTGCCCGTGATCGGCCGCGAGCCGCTGCCGATGCGCGCCGACTATGACGAGGCGGTGCGGCAGCATCGCATCGACCTCGCCTTCCTCGATGGCGGCCTCGCGGCCCTCATCGAGACGATCGACAAGGGCGATCACCTGGTGATCGAGAATGTCGCCGTCGCGCCGGTCTTCCAGGGGCGCGGTCTCGGCCGGTACCTGCTCGCGCATGCCGAGCGCCAGGCGCTCGAACTCGGCTACGCAGAAGTGCGGCTCTACACGAACAAGATGTTCGAGGCGAACGTCCGGCTCTATCTAGCGTTCGGCTACAGCATCGACCGCGAGGAGACCTCCGCACTCGGCGTCACGGTCTATATGAGCAAGCCGATCCAACCGTGCGCAGCTTGACCACGACTGCGTGAATGTGGTCGCGTCCGGCGCGGAGGAACAAGCCATGTCGGACAGCAAGCCAAAGAACAAGACGCCCGATCAGCTGCGCAGCGCGCGCTGGTTCGCGCCCGACGATCTGCGCGCTTTCGGCCATCGCTCGCGCGCGATGCAGATGGGCTACGCGCCGGAGGAATGGGCCGGCAAGCCGGTCATCGCGATCCTCAACACCTGGTCCGACGCCCAGCCCTGCCACATGCATTTCAAGACGCGCGTCGACGACGTGAAGCGCGGCGTGCTGCAGGCCGGCGGCTTTCCGATCGAGCTGCCGGCGTTGTCGCTGTCGGAGAGCCTGCTCAAGCCAACCACCATGCTCTATCGCAACCTGCTGGCGATGGACGCCGAGGAGCTTCTGCGCGGGCATCCCGTGGATGGGGTCGTGCTGATGGGCGGTTGCGACAAGACCACGCCGGCGCTGCTGCTGGGCGCGATCAGCGTCGGCCTGCCGACGATCTACCTGCCGGCCGGGCCGATGCTGCGCGGCAACTGGAAGGGCAAGGTGCTGGGCTCGGGCTCGGATGCGTGGAAATTCTGGGACGAGCGCCGCGCCGGCAAGATCACCGACGAGGACTGGGTCGATGTCGAGGCTGGCATCGCGCGCAGCTATGGCACCTGCATGACCATGGGCACCGCGGCCACGATGATGGCGATGGCCGAGACGCTCGGCATGTCGCTGCCGGGCGCCTCGTCGATCCCGGCCGCCGATGCCAACCACATCCGCATGGCCTCCGAATGCGGCCGGCGCATCGTCGGCATGGTCTGGGAGGATCTCACGCCGAACAGGATCCTGACGCACGAGGCGTTCCTCAACGCCATCACCGTGGCGATGGCGATGGGCTGCTCGACCAATGCGATCATCCACCTGATCGCGCTGGCACGCCGCGCGAACCAGAAGATCGGCCTCGACGATTTCGAGCGCGCCAGCCGCAAGGTGCCGGTGATCGCCAACATCCGACCGAGCGGCGACAAGTATCTCATGGAGGATTTCTTCTACGCCGGCGGCCTTCCGGGCCTGATCGAGCAGATCCGCGACCAGCTGCATCTCGACACCCTCACCGTGACCGGCAAGACGCTCGGCGAAAACGTGAAGGGCGCCGAGATCTACAACGACGACGTGATCCGCTCGGTCGCCAACCCGATCTACAAGGAGGGCGCGCTGGCCGTGCTCAAGGGCAACCTGGCGCCCGACGGCTGCGTCATTAAGCCCAGCGCCTGCGCGCCGAAGTTCCTGAAGCACACCGGCCCGGCCCTAGTGTTCGACGACTATCCGTCGATGAAGGCCGCGATCGACCGCGAGGATCTCGACGTCACCGAGGACACGGTGCTGATCCTGCGCAATGCCGGACCCCAGGGTGGGCCGGGCATGCCGGAATGGGGCATGCTGCCGATCCCGACCAAGCTGGTGAAGCAGGGCGTGCGCGATATGGTGCGGCTCTCCGACAGCCGCATGAGCGGCACCAGCTACGGTGCCTGCATCCTGCACGTCTCGCCGGAATCCTATATCGGCGGGCCGCTCGCCCTGGTGAAGACCGGCGACATGATCTCGCTCGACGTCGACAAGCGTACCATCGACATGAACGTCTCCGACGAGGAGCTGGCGAAGCGCAGGGCGGCGTGGAAGCAGCCCGAGCCCCGCTACGAGCGCGGCTATGGCTGGATGTTCACCAAGCACATCAAGCAGGCCAACGAGGGTTGCGACTTCGACTTCCTCGAGACCGGGTTCGGCAAGCCGGTCGCCGAGCCGTCGATCTACTGAAAACCTAATCCCCGAAAGCCCCGGCGAAGAAAATTCTTCCGCGAGGATGAGAAGTCGCGACGACTTCTCATCCATTTTTGGCGGATGGATTGTTCGGACCGACTGAATTTTCTATCTCAGCGGCGCGCGTGATCGTGCGCGAGCGTTTGCAGAGAGTTTCCATGTCCTTGTCGTCGTTCCAGCGTCGCGCCTTCCTGGCGGGCGGCGCGTCGCTGCTGGCGTCCCCTGCGGTCCGTGCGCAGGGCGCGCGCGTGCCGATCCGCATCGGCAACATCCCGATCATCGGGGCGGCGCCGATCTTCGTCGTCGACAAGGAAGGCTGGGCCAAGGAAGCCGGCCTCGACCTGACCTTGACCACCTTCCAGTCGGGGCCGCACGCCATCCAGGCGCTGGCCTCGGGCACGCTCGACGCCTATGTCGCGGGCATTGCGCCGCTCGGCGTCGCGCGCTCGCGCGGCGTCGACGTGAAGGTCGTGGCGGCGACGGCGAGCGGTGAGAATGTCTTCGTGGCCGTGCCGCGCCTCGCGCAGCATTTTGCGCCCGGTGTAGCCCCCGCGGAAGCCTTCAAGCGGTACAAGGCGGCGACGGGCAAGGCCGCGCGGCTCGCCACCCAGCCGGCCGGCTCGGTGCCCAACACGACGCTGCAATACTGGCTGTGGGAGGTCATCAAGGCCAACCGCGAGGACGTGGAAGTCGTGGCCATGGGCATCGACGCCACGCAGCAGGCCGTGCTGGCCGATGCCGTCGAAGGCGCGACCGTGCGCGAGCCGGCACTGACGATCATCCTCAAGGCGAACCCCGGCATCAAACTGGTCGAGGTCGGCGACAAGCTGTTCCCCGGCCAGCCCGGCACCGTCGTTGCCGTCACCGGCGCGCTGATCGCCAAGCAGCCCGCGGCCGTGCAGACTTTGGTCGATGCGCTGGTGCGCGCGGGCGACCTGCTGACGCGTGATCCGGACAAGGCCGCGCCTGCCGTTGCCGCAAATCTCGCCAAGGGCATCGTCGATCTGGAAGTGATCAAGGCGGCGCTGAAGTCGCCGGCGACGAAGTTCGTGATCGATCCGAGCGAGGTCATCGCGCCGTCGAAGGCGATGGAGGCCTATCAGGTGAAGCTGGGCTCCCTCAAGGAAGCCGCCTCGCTCGACGACCTGTTCGACGTCCGCTTCTTCGAGAAGGCACGGCGGCCGGGCTGATCTCGGGTTAGGATCGGCCGATGGCCCTCACTGAAACTGCAGAACTGCCGGCCTCGTCCACGCGAAGCCGGGCGCGCCTCGGTGTGTTCGGCTCGATCGGGCTCGGCGCCGCCGGCCTGCTCGCCTTCCTGCTGATCTGGCAGGCGGTGCCGTCGTTCGGCTTCGTCAATCCGATGATGCTGCCGGGCCCGCTGGCGATCCCCGAGGCCTTCCGCAGCGAACTCGACTCCGGCATGTGGCTGAAAGCCGTCACGGGCAGCCTCAGCCATTACGCGCTGGGACTGGTGATCGGCGCGGCGCTGGGCGTAGCGGTCGGCGTCCTCACCGGCATGTCGCGCGTCGCCGAGGACTTCACCTCGTGGGTCGTGCGCCTGTTGCGGCCGATTCCGGGCCTCGCCTGGGCGCCCTTCGCCATCATCTGGTTCGGCGTCACGCCCAAGGCCGCGGTCTTCATCATCGCGATCTCGGTCTTCTGGATCGTGTTCTTCGCCGCGCACGGCGCGGTGCGCGCCGTCGATCGCGACCTGCTCGAAGTGGCCGAGGCGTTCGGCTTCCGCAGCCCGCTCGAGAAGCTCCTCAAGATCTACCTGCCGGCCGCGATGCCCGGCATCCTGGTCGGCCTGCGCACGGCCTTGGGCCAGGCCTGGATGGCGGTGGTCGCCGCCGAGATTTTCGGCGTGCCCGGTCTCGGCAACCGCATGATCGAGGCCTCGTCGCTGCTCGCGACCGACATCGTGGTCGTCTACATGCTCACCATGGCCGCGCTCTACGGCATCCTCGATTCGCTGTTCCTCGTGGCCCAGAACTGGTTGCTCCGATGGAAAGCGTAGTCGACATAAGAGGCCTCGGCCTCACCTTCGAGCGCGACGGCCGTCGCACCGAGGTGCTGCGCGAGCTCGACCTCGCGATCCCGCGCGGCGCGTTCGTGGCCATCGTCGGCGCTTCGGGTGTCGGCAAGTCGACCCTGTTGCGCGTCCTGATCGGCCTCGCCAGGGCCAGCGCCGGCCGGGTGACGCTCGCGACCCGCTCGGCAGCGCGCCAGCCGGTGGCGCTGGTGTTCCAGGATTCGCGGCTGCTGCCATGGCGCCGGGTCGTCGACAACGTCGCTTTCGGCCTCGAAGGCTCGGGCCTGTCGAAGGCCGAGCGCCGGGCCAAGGCGGTCGAGGCGTTGCGCATCGTGGGTCTCGCCGATCTCGCCGGCCGCTGGCCCTATCAGCTCTCCGGCGGTCAACGCCAACGCGTGTCGCTGGCCCGCGCACTCGCGGTCGAGCCCGAGGTCCTGTTGATGGACGAGCCGTTCTCGGCCCTCGACGCGATCTCGCGCGAAGGGCTGCAGGACGAGTTGACGCGCATCTGGCAGCAGACCGGCAAGACCATCCTGTTCGTCACACACGACATCGAGGAGGCCATCTTTCTGGCGGACCGCGTCGTCGTGCTGGCGGGTTCGCCGGGCCGCGCGGTCATCGACCGCACGATCGACACGCCGCGTCCGCGCCGCCGGGACGATTCGGCCGACGCGAGTCTCATCGCCGACATCCGGCGGCATCTCGGCAAAACCGGCTGAGGCTCGCCTCGGAGCGAGGGTCCGCTCTTTGGTTTCCGGCCTCCTTCACGAAACCGCAATGCCTGCCGGACTAGAGGGAGGCGATGGGTGGCGCAGGGCAGGGACCGGATCGCAGCCCGGCTGCGGCCGGCACGAGTCCGATTGACGATGTTCGCGGGCGGGCGTATGGCGCGTCGCGACCAAACGGAACAGGAGCCGATGACCCCTCGACCATGCCTCGCGCCGACCGCGCGTCACGATCGCCTCGCGACCGTGGCCGTGTCCGGCGCCATACCCCCGGGATTCATCGGCTAGCCGCTCGCCTCCGGGCGACAGTGGTCGCGCTTCCCGGTCGGATGCCGCTCGACGGACCACCAGGAAGCCAACATGCTTTTACCCAGAAACGAAGCGGGCCGCCGGCCTGCCGCGCCGCTCGGGCTCACGCGCGCCGCCTTCAAGCCCAATCTCTTCGATGCCACGATCTTCCTGCTGATTGTCGGCGTCTTCGTGCTGGTCACCCACGGCATCCGCGAGATGACCGGGCCGATGGCCCAGCTCAGTGCGCCCGTCACGCTCGATCCGGCGAAACTGCCGGAATATGCGCTGCGCACCACGCTGCGCATGTTCGCCGCGATCCTGGCTTCGCTCGCCTTCACCTTCGTGGTGGCGACGCTCGCGGCGCGCAGCCGCAAGGCCGAGCTGGTCATCGTGCCTGCGCTCGACATCCTGCAGTCGGTGCCGGTGCTGGGCTTTCTTACCTTCACCGTCGCCTTCTTCCTGCGGCTCTTCCCCGACAGCGTGCTGGGGGCGGAGTGCGCGGCGATCTTCGCCATCTTCACCAGCCAGGCCTGGAACATGGCATTCAGCTTCTACCAGTCGCTGCGCACCGTGCCGCGCGACCTCGACGAGGTGGCGCGGCACTACCGGCTCTCGCCGTGGCTGCGCTTCTGGCGATTGGACGTGCCCTTCGCTGCGCCGGGACTGATCTGGAACACGATGATGTCGATGTCGGGCGGCTGGTTCTTCGTCGTCGCGTCGGAGGCGATCACGGTCGGCGATACCACGCTGATGTTGCCGGGCATCGGTTCGTGGCTCGCGCTCGCGATCCAACAACGCGATATTCACGCAGTGCTGCTCGCCGTCGCGACCATGGCGGCGGTGATCCTGGCCTACGACCAGCTCATCTTCCGGCCCATCGTCGCGTGGGCCGACAAGTTCCGCTTCGAGCAGACCGCGGCCGATTCGAAGCCGCATTCCTGGGTCTACGACGTCTGGCGTCGCGCCCGGATGCTGCCGCGCATCACTCATATGGTGGGCTTCCTGGTGAACCGGATCGCGCTGCTGCCGACGCCGCTCACGCGCCCGCCCGGGCCGCCGCAGGCCATCGCGACCTCGCGCCGCGGCGAAGCGATCTGGATGGCGGTGCTGGTCGGGCTTGCCGCCTATGCCCTGTGGCAGATCGTGTCGTTCACGCGGGCCACGCTCGGCTTCGAGGATCTGCGCCTGGCCGTGATCGACGGGCTGCTGACTCTGCTTCGGGTGCTGGTGCTGATCGCGCTGGCCAGCCTCGTCTGGGTGCCGATCGGCGTCTGGATCGGCCTGCGGCCGCGCCTGGCCACCGCGCTGCAACCGGTGGCGCAGTTCCTCGCCGCCTTCCCGGCTAACGTCGTGTTCCCGGTGGCCGTCGTGGCGATCGTGAGCCTGCGGCTCGATCCCAACATCTGGCTGAGCCCGCTCATGATCCTGGGCACCCAGTGGTACATCCTGTTTAACGTCATCGCCGGCGCAAGCGCGGTGCCGACCGACCTCAGGGACGTGGCCGCGCTCTATCGGCTGCGCCGGTGGCAATGGTGGCGTCAGGTCATCGTGCCCGCGATCCTACCCTATTACGTCACCGGTGCGCTCACCGCGGCAGGCGGCTCGTGGAACGCCAGCATCGTCGCCGAGGTCGCGAGCTGGGGCGACACGCACCTGCGCGCCGAGGGCCTCGGCGCGTACATCGCCGAGGCGACGGCGGCCGGAGACTTCCCGCGTGTCGTGCTCGGCATCGCCGTGATGTCGGCCATGGTCATCACCTGCAATCGGCTGCTGTGGCGGCCGCTCTACCGCCTCGCCGAGAACCGCTTCCGGCTCGAGTAGGAGAAGCCTCATGGATTCGCTCACCAATCCCGTCGAGGACCGGACGCTCGTCGCCGTCGACCGGATCCGCAAGGCCTATCCCAAGGGCAGCGGCGAGGACGTCCTCGTGCTCGACGACGTCACCTTCACCCTGGGTCGCAACGAAATCGTCTCCTTCCTCGGCCGCTCGGGCTGCGGAAAGACGACGCTGCTGCGCATCCTCGCCGGATTGATGCCCGCGAGCGGCGGCGAGGTGCGGATCGCCGGCAAGGCCGTCGCCGGCCCATCGCCCGAGGTGGCGATGGTGTTTCAGTCCTTCGCACTCTTTCCCTGGCTCACGGTCCTGGAGAATGTCGAGATCGGGCTGGAGGCGCAGGGGATCGCGCCGCCCGAACGCAATCGCCGTGCGCTGGCGGCGATCGACCTGATCGGCCTCGATGGTTACGAGAGCGCCTATCCGAAGGAACTGTCCGGCGGCATGCGCCAGAGGGTGGGCATCGCGCGCGCCCTCGTCGTGCAGCCGACGGTGCTGCTCATGGACGAGGCCTTTTCCGCGCTCGACGTGCTGACCGCCGAGACCCTCCGCACCGACCTGCTCGACCTCTGGATGGAGGGGCGGCTGCCGATCTCGGCCATCGCGGTCGTCACCCACAATATCGAGGAGGCGGTGCTGATGTCGGACCGCGTGCTGGTCTTCTCGTCCAATCCCGGCCGCGTCGCGACGGAGATCAGGATCGACTTGCCGCACCCGCGCAACCGGCTCGATCCGGACTTCCGCCAGATCGTCGAGGATCTCTATGCGAGCATGACCGCCGGCCCGGAGGGCAAGGCGGGACAGGGCCATTTCTTCGGCACCGGCATCGCCATGCTGTTGCCGAGGGTGTCGCCGAACATGATCGCGGGTCTTCTCGAAGCAGTGGCGGCAGCACCTCACAAGGGCCATGCCGACCTGCCCGAACTGGCCGCGGACCTTCACATGGAGGTCGACGATCTTTTCCCGGTCGCCGAGGTCCTCCAGCTCCTGCGCTTCGCCGAGCTGGCGGAGGGTGACATCAAGCTCACGGAAGCGGGCCGCCGGTTCGTCGGCCTCGATCCCGACAGCCGCAAGAAACTGTTCTCGCAACATCTGCTGAACTACGTGCCGCTGGCGGCCCACATCCGCCGCGTGCTCGACGAGCGGGGCACGCATCGCGCGCCGGGCAGCCGCTTTCGCGGAGAGCTCGAGGACCACATGTCCGAATCCTTCGCCGCGCAGTCCCTGCGCACGGCCACCTCCTGGGGTCGCTTCGGCGAGATCTTTGCCTACGACGAGGTGAGCGACGTGTTCAGCCTCGACAATCCGGGCTGACGGCGGCGCGGGAGGACCCAACGATGCATTTCGATCTGCTCGAACTCGGAGAGGCCGCGCTGCGCCTCGGCGTGGCCCTGCTGCTGGGCTCGGCCATCGGGTTCGAGCGCCAGTGGAACCAGAAGATGGCGGGCCTGCGCACCAACGCGCTGGTGGCGCTGGGCGCGGCGGGCTTCGTCACCTTCTCGGGGCTGGTCGGCGCGGGCGATCCGACGCGGGTGGCCGCGCAGGTGGTGACCGGCATCGGCTTCCTCGGCGCGGGCGTGATCCTGCGAGAGGGCGTGAACGTGCACGGGCTGAATACCGCGGCGACGCTGTGGTGCTTGGCGATGGTCGGCACGATGGCCGGGGCGGGCCATGGCGGGCCGGCGCTGCTGGCGGCCGGCATGGTGATCGCCACCAACCTCGTCCTGCGGCCGCTGATCCGGCGCCTGAACAGCCGCCTCGTGACCAGCAGCAACGCCGAGACGCACTATACCGTCGAAGTCGTCTGCCGCGGTGCCGAGGAGGCGCAGATGCGCTCGCTGCTGCTGAACGCGTTCGCCCAGTCCGGTCTCGGCCTGCGCCGGCTCGACAGCGAGGATATCGCCGACACGTCCAAGGTCACGGTGACGGCACAGGCCGTCGCCGCCAAGCGCAACGACGCGGCGCTCGAGCAGATCGTCGGCCGCCTCAGCCTCGATCCCACCGTCACCGGCGTCACCTGGCAGATCGACCGCACGATCCTGGAATCCTGACCGTCCTGCCTCGGTCAGCCGAAAGCGCCGGCCGCCCGCAGCCCGTCGAGTTCGGCGTCGCCGTAGCCCACTTCGCGCAGCACCTCGTCGGTGTGGGCGCCGTGGTCCGGTCCGGCACCGGGCGCCACCGGCTCGGCGGCGAACGACATCCGGATCGGCGCGGAGATCGAGCGCGGCATGTCGTCCTGGCGGGTCGGCACGACCGCGCCGTTGGCCACGGCCTGCTCGTCCTCGGGCACGTCGCGCAGGATGCCGAGCAGGCCGAAGGTGATCTCGTGCCGGCGCAGACGCTCCTTCCACTCGGGCCAGGGACGGCCTGCGAAGACGGGGTCGAGGATGGCCGCCAGGTCGGTGGCGTGGGCACGCCGCTTCTCGGTCGTCTCGAAGCGCGGATCGTCCAGCAGGTCGGTGCGGTCCAGCGCTTGGCAGAGCTCGGGCCAGAGCTTGTCCTCGCGCACGATCGTGAGCTGGATCCAGCGGCCATCGGAGGTGCGGTACTGGTTGGCCAGCGCGCTGCGCGGCTTGGTGCGCGGCGGGCGCGGCGCCACGAACGAGCCCAGCAGCGCGCCCTGGGCCAGGATGGCGTTCGACCACAGGCCGCTCGCATGCAGCGACGTCCCGACCTCGCTGCCCTCGCCGGTGCGTTCCCGGTGAAGCAGCGCCATGGCGATGGCGGAGAACAGGTTCATGCCGGCCATCTGGTCGCCCTGGGCGGGCAGAGAGAAAGCGGGCGGTCCGCCCTCGTAGGTGAGCGCGTCGAGCAGGCCGGAGCGGGCGAAGAAGGCGGTCGAGTCGAAGCCCGGCTGCTCGGCGTCCGGACCCTGCTCGCCGTAACCGGTCATCGAGGCGTAGATCAGGCGCGGATTGGCGGGCTTCACGTCGGTATAACGCATGCGCAGCCGCTCGCGGACCTTGAGCGGGAAGTTCACCACCATCACGTCGGCCGTCGTGACCAGGCGGTCGAACGCCTCGCGCCCCAACGGGTTCTTGAGGTCGAGCACGACCGAGCGCTTGTTGCGGTTGGTCATGTGCCAGCAGAAGTTGACTGGATGCTGTGGGATCGAATGGGCCTGGCCGAGCTTGCGCTGCGGGTCGCCCTCGCCGGGCGGTTCGATCTTGATGACCTCGGCGCCGTAGTCGCCCATCACCGTCGAGGCGACGGGCCCGGCGATGAAACTGGCCAGGTCGAGGACCCGCAGGCCCTGCAGCGGCAATTGTCCGCTCATTGAGTTTTTCCTTTCGAACGCCTACACCCAGCCTATCCGGGGAGAAGGCTTTCAGGTCAATGGCCGGCAGGTTTCGCAATTTCTGGCTGGTGGGCGCCTTCTTCCTCGTGATCCTTGCGGTCGGGCTCGGGCTGCAGTCGGCCCTCTGGGCCTGCGCCGCCGCCGCCTTGCTCGGCATCGTGGGCGTCGTCACGTTGCGCGGCAACCGCTGGCGCAGCGGCGCGCTTCTCGCGACCGCGCTGGCGCTCAGCCTGGTGGCCCTCGACCTCTTCGCCGGCCTGCTCTCGCCGAAGGCCATGAACATGGGGGTCGTGACCCGTACGATTCCCCAATGGTGGCCGCCGCCCGACCCGATCCTCGGCTTCCGGCCGACACCCGACAGCGAGGTCATCGCCACGGCGACCTGGGGCACCGAACTCGTCTATCGTCAGACCTATCATTTCGATTCCGCCGCGGCGCGCGTGACGCCGCCGGCGCCCGCCGCCGCCGACACCTACCTGTTCATCGGCGATTCGTTCATCTTCGGGCAGGGGCTGCGTGACGACGAGACCATGCCGTCGCAGTTCACGAAACTGAATGCGCCGGCCGCCCGCAGCATCAATCTCGGGGTGCCGGGCTACGGTCCCAACCACCTGGTGCGCGCCTTCGAGGCCGGCCTCCTCGACCGCTACACCGATCGCAAGGTGAAGGCGGTGGTGACCTGGATCATTCCGGCGCACCTGCAGCGGGTGACGGGCGACGGATCCTGGCTCGGCTCCTCGCCGCGCTACGTGCTGGAGAACGGCAAGCTGCGCTACACCGGCTCTTTCAACGAACATCGCTGGCGCGATCCCGTCGCCGGCCTTCGCTATCTGCTCGGTCAACACTTCGCCTTCATCGATGCAATCGGCCAGCGTCAGCGCCAGGAGGAGCAGATCGAGCTTTTCCTGGCCATGATGGCGAAGCTGCAGGCCGATGCGCGCGAGAAGTTCGGCGCGCCCCTCGTCATCGTCTATTCCTGGCCCGACGAGCAGACGCGCCATCGTTACGGCGATTCGAAGGTGGAGCAGCCTTTGCTCGTCGAGACGCTCGTGCGCCTGCGCAAGCTCGGCGCGCCGATGTTCAGCGAGTCGTCGGCGACCTTCGGTCAGGATGTCGGCAAACTGATGATCCCGCACGACGGGCATCCCTCGGCCTTCACGTCAGAGCTGATCGCGGCCGCGTTGAAGAAGACCCTGCAGGGATTCTGATCGACGTCCTCGATGGGCGGGATCTCATCGGCCGCATTCACGGTTGAGTGCGCTGCAGCGCCGCGCATTGTTCGAGGACCCAGGCCTTGCGTTCCTCGAATATCGCCGAGGGGCGGTTCACTTCGGGGCGCTGGTGGAACCAGCCGATCGTGGCCATCCAGCGGATCAGGCGGAACTGCGGGATCAGGCTCAGCGCTTCGTCGGGGACCGGGCGCCTGGCGCGATAGCCGGCGAGGAAGGCGCGCTCGATCTCCTCTGCATTCGGTTTGGTCTGCCAGTGCGTCAGCGCCGTGGCGATGTCGTACTGGTGCCAGCCAAAACCCGCATCGTCGAAATCGATGACGGTCAGCCGGTCGCCGTCGACCACGATGTTGCCGGGGTGCATGTCGGCATGGATGAGGCTGTAGGCCTGCGGCTCCCGGCTCAATCCGCTCAGCAGATCGTGCAGGCGCCGCCGAACGTCGAGCAGCAGGCGGCGCTCGGCGGCCGAGAGCGAGCGATGCTCCCAGAACTCGCCCCAGTGCGGGGTCATGCCCATCAGCCCGTCGCTGTCGAGCGCGTGGCGCCTGAAGCCTGCGGGCGGTTGCCAGGCGCTGGCCTGGTCGTGCATCGCGGCCGTGATGGCGCCGAGCTGCCTGAAGGAGGCTTCCACGCGCCTCTGGTCGGCGGTCTCCGCCAGCACGTCCGAGAGCAGGCGGCCTTCGGTCCAACGCGCCAGGCCAGCATAACGCTGCTCACCCGTCGCGGGGATGGTCACCGCAACATAGTCCCGGCCGTCGCGCGTCATCACGGCTTCGGGGACATCGATCCCGGCTTCGGCCAGCGCCCCCATCCAGGCCCGCTCGGAGACCAGTTCCTCGAGCGCGTGGTAGCCCGGCCGGTGCAGGCGAAAGACGTAAGGCCGGCCGTCGCGGCCGTCGGTCACCCTGAAGGTGACGTTCTCGGAGAGCGACACCAGGGTCAGGTCCCGGGGATCGAGCGGAAAGGCCGCCCGCGCCGCGCGGGCGGCCGGCGTGACTGTCCGATCGACGCTCTCGTCGTCCATCGGGCG
>JAGNNA010000395.1 GCA_017990895.1 Reyranella sp. | reverse complement strand
GCCGAGAGGGTGCTGATCGCCTCGGAGTGCATCGGTGACGGCAAGTGGTTCATCGAGAAGGCCGTGAACTACGCCAAGGAGCGCAAGCTGTTCGGCCGCGCGATCGGCCAGAACCAGGGCGTGCAGTATCCGATCGCGCGCGCCTATACGCAGATCGAGGCGGCTGACCTGATGGTGCGCAAGGCGGCAGCGATGTACGAGGCCGGCATCAATGCCGGCGCCGAGGCCAACATGGCCAAGATGCTGGCGTCCGAAGCCTCGTGGGCCTGCGCGGAAATGTGCGTGCAGACCCATGGCGGCTTCGGCTTCGCCGAGGAATACGACGTCGAGCGCAAGTTCCGCGAGGCCCGCCTCTACACGGTGGCGCCGATCTCGACGAACATGATCCTGAACTTCGTCGCCGAGCACGTGCTGGGACTGCCACGGTCGTATTAGCGCTTTTCTGTCATTCCGGGCGCAGTGCGGGATGATAAGGATCAGACAGCGCCCACCGCTTCCACGATCATCTTCTGGAAGTGGATGACGAGGTGCTCGCTGTTGGTGAGGAAGCGGCCCGTGTCGGGAATCCCGGCGAGCAGACCGCGCTGAACTGAATCCGTCAGCGCATCGTCTTCCGCCGCGACCTGCTTGTTGAAGACGACCAGCGACTTCGCGAACTCGTCACTGACGCCCGGCCCAAAGAACTGCTCGGAGAAGCCCTTCGTCGTATTGGGCCCGTCCGGGGTCCAGACGTCGATCGACAGATTCGGGAAACCCGGATTGATGTTGATGGTCACGTTCGGCCACAGGAAGTGATACTGCGACTGCGCCACCGTGCCGGCGACGTCGTACAGCTCGATCTTGCTCCTGCCTTCGAGCGCCGCCGGTCGCACCGGTCCGGTCTGGCTCGAGAAATAGCCGTGGGCCTTCAGCGTATAGACGTCGGGCCGAACGTCGATCGCGGCGTTGAAACCGGGATGGGCGACGGCGCAGTGATAGCATTCGAGATAGTTCTCGAGCATCGTCTTCCAGTTGGCGTTCGAGCGCCATTCCTCGCGGCTGTAGTGCACGAGCGTGTCGAGCACGACGCCGCTTTCGGCGATCAGGTCGAGGACGGGGCCGTAGCAGAACGCAGCCGTCGGCGCCTCGGGGTCGAGGTTGACGAAGACGAACGGTCCCAGCGCCTCGGCGCGGATCGGTAGCAGCGGGAAATCGGCGAGGACGAAGTTCGGCTCCGATGCCGACCGCGGCACGCGCTTCAGGCCGCCGGCCAGATCGTAGGTCCAGGCATGGTAGCCGCATTGCAGGCTCTTCGCATTGCCGCGGCCTTTCAGGACCTCATGCCGCCGATGACGGCACACGTTCACGAGCCCGGCCAGGCCGTTCTCGTTGCGCACGACCGCGACGGGCACGCCGCCGGCATAGCCGGTCACGTAGTCGCCGATCTCTTTGAGCTGCGACAGCGGCCCGACATAGTTCCAGCTCTTGCGGAAAACCTTGGCAATCTCGCGTTCGGTGATTCCAGGATCGGTGTACCAGCGCGCCGGAAGAGATTCGCCGCGATCGAGGGCGGCGAGCAGGTTGGGAGAGGTATCGACAAGCAAAGTCATGACGGCAGCTCACGTTGTAGCTAGCCGAAAATAATTCCCTTCAGGGTCGAAATTGCGGCCGAGATTGCGGCATGGCCGACCATCAGGAGGAACACGGTCCAGCAGGCGGTGATCGCCGTGAGGAGCCATCCCAGCATCGCCATCAAGCCGTCATCTTCGATGAGGGCGAAACAGAAGAACAGGATGGCCCAGGCGGGGAAGAAATTGTCAAACGGGATGGGCAGCGCGAGAATCAGGATGTCCAGCGCCCAGGCCAGCAGCATCAACCGGCGCGGCAAGCCGTTCACCCACCATTCGTAACGCGCGTGGACGGTGTTCTCAAGCCAGCGGATGAAGCGCCGCGCGCGGTCGAGGAAGTCCTGCAACTTGCCACGCGGCAGGCCCCGTTTGCCGATCATGATCGGCAGCGACGGCACCGGCCGTCCGGCGAAGTATTGCGCCAAGAGGTAGAGCATCGGCATGCCGGTGATCGTCGACAACCAGGGGATGCCGGTCGGTATGACGTTCGCGACGTTCAGCGCCAGGACCGCGAAGGCATAGGATCGCCCCTGGAGTTCGGCGAGGAACTCGTTCAGCGTGAGGATCGACCGGCGGTCACCGTGAAATAGCCGGTCGAGCGTGTCCAGAAGGCCGAAATTGTCCTTCATCCACCCGTCCGCGACACCAGCCGGCGGGCCAGCACGAGATGCGGCTTGTCGAGCATCTTGCCGTCCATCGTCAGAACGCCGGCACCCGGATTGCCCTCGAAGGTCGCGATGACACGATTGGCCCAGTCGATCTCGACGGCGGTCGGCGTGAAGACCTCGTGGATGATGGCGACCTGGTCGGGATGGATCGCGATCTTGCCGCCATAACCCATGCGCCTTGCGTCGTGCGCCTCGGCGCGCAAGCCCTCGACGTTCCTGATGTCCGGATAAACTGTGTCGTAGGCCGTGACGCCGGCGGCGACCGAGGCCATCAGGTTGACCGTGCGCGCCAGCTTGAACGTATCGTCGTAGACGCCGGGCGCGGGACCCTTCGCCAGCGCGCCGAGATCGGCCATCAGATCCTCGCCGCCCCAGGAATGACCGATCAGGCGGGCATGCCTGGCCGGCGCCGCGGTGAGGGCCAGGATGGCGGCGGCGCTCTCGGTGGCGATGGTCAGGATGCGGGTCGCGCCGGCCTCGATGCCCTCGCGCGCTTCGAGTGCATCGAGATAGTTCGACATCAGGTCGAGGTCGCCCTGGCCGACGCATTTCGGAAAGACGATGCCGTCGGGCTTGCCCTGCATCACGGTCGCGAGGTCGCCTAGGGTGAGGCCGGTATCGAGCGCGTTGACCCGCACGTAGAGCTTCGGGCCGGAGCGGTTGGCGGACTTCAGATAGGCCAGCGCCATGTCGCGCGCGACCTTCTTGCGGTCGGTCGCGACGGAATCCTCGAGGTCGAGGATCAAGCCGTCGGCGCCGGAGGCGGGGCCCTTGGCGAGCTTGCGCTCGGAATCGGCGGGGACGAACAGGAAAGATCGCATTTCTCTAGTCCTTGGGCTTCTTGCGCATCAGCGCCTGACGGGTGCACTCGGCGACGATCTCGCCGCGCTGGTTGATTGCGGTGTGGGCGAATTCGACGATGCCCGCATCGGGGCGCGACTTGCTCTCGCGCAGGCTCACGACCCGGGTGCGCACCCGCAGCGTGTCGCCGTGGAACACCGGCTTGGGAAAGCGCACGTCGGTCATGCCGAGATTGGCGATGGTGGTGCCGAGCGTCGTGTCGTTCACGGTGATGCCGATCATCAGGCCCAGGGTGAACAGGCTGTTCACGATGCGCTGGCCGAACTCGGTCTTCGAGGCGAATTCCTCGTCGAGATGCAGCGGCTGGACGTTCATGGTGAGAGAGCTGAACAAGACATTGTCCATCTCGGTCACGGTGCGCGTCCATTCGTGCTCGAACACGCGGCCGACGGTGAAGTCCTCGTAATGAAGTCCTGCCATCTTTCTCCTCGCGGAAGGGAGCCTTCCTAGCATGGATGGACGCTGGCCGGCTCGTCATCGTATCAAGGGCGCCACAGGATGAAACACCGGTATGGGGAGTGAGACGATGCGCGCGATGCTGAGCGAAACGCCGGGCGGGCCGGAGAGCCTGAAGCTGGTGGAGATGCCGTCCAGGCCGCTGGGCAAGGGGCAGGTGCGCGTCGCGACCCGGGCGGCGGGCGTTAACTTCCCCGACACGCTGATCATCCAGGACAAGTACCAGTTCAAGCCGCAGCGCCCCTTCGCGCCGGGCCACGAGATCGCGGGCGACATCACCGAGGTGGGCGAGGGCGTGACCGGCTACAAGGTCGGCGACCGGGTGATCGGCATGATCGGCCATGGCGGTTATGCCAGCGAGGCGGTGGTCGACGAGATCCAGCTCCTGCCGATGCCGAAGAACATGAGCTACGAGGATGGTGCCGCCTTCACCATGACCTACGGCACCTCCTACTACGCGCTGAAGCAGCGCAGCAGCTACAAGCCGGGCGAAACCCTGCTGGTCACCGGCGCGTCGGGCGGTGTCGGCCTCACGGCGGTCGAACTGGGCGCTCTCATGGGCCTCAAGGTGATCGCTGCCGTCGGCTCCGACGAGAAGATGGAGATCTGCCGGAAGTACGGCGCCACGATGTTCGTGAACTACGCCAAGGAGAAGATGCGCGACAAGGTCAAGGAACTGACCGGCGGCGTGGGCGCGGACATCATCTATGACGCGGTCGGCGGCGATGCTTTCGACGAGTCGGTGCGCTGCATTGCCTGGTACGGCCGCCTGCTGGTGGTGGGCTTCGCGGCGGGCCGCATCCCGTCGCTGCCGGCCAACCTCGCGTTGCTG
>JAGNNA010000070.1 GCA_017990895.1 Reyranella sp. | reverse complement strand
GGATTGATCACCAGCGCGTAGGGCACGCGCCCGAAGGCGGCGATCGGCGCGAAGTCACGCAGGAAGTCGAAGCCGGCCCGTGGATAGATGGCCGGCGCATAGACGAGGCCGGTGTCGCCCACCAGCATCGTATAGCCGTCCGGCGCGGCCCGCGCCGCGACGGCGGTGCCGACCGTGCCGCCGGCGCCGCTGCGATTGTCGATCACCACCGATTCGCCGATCGCCTCGGCGACCCGCCCCGCGATGGGACGCGAGAACATATCGGAACCACCGCCGGCCGGGAACGGCACGATCCACGATACGGTGCGGGTCGGCCAGTCACTGGCGCGCACCGGGACCGTCGGCCCGGCGCCGGCCGCCATCAATCCCCCCAGCAAGCTCCGCCGCGCGATCCCGCTCATTCGGCCGCGAGCTTAGCGTCCGCCCGCGGCGGCGCAATACCGCCTCTTACTGCGGCTCGATCTTCGCGAGCTTGATGTACTTGGTCCAGTCTTCGCGCTCCTTGGCCACGAAGGCATCGCACTGCTCGATGGTCCAGTCCCGCGGCGGCGGAGTGAAGCCGATTTGCTTCACGCGTTCCAGGATTGCCGGCTCGTAGATCGCGTCCATGAGCAGGCGATTCAGCTTCTGTTTGATGTCGGTCGGCGTTTCCTTGCGTACCGAGAAGCAGGAGAAGGCGATGATCACGTAGTCCGCATAGGTCTCGGCTATGGCTGGAATGTCGGGAAAGAGCGGCGAGCGATCCTTCGACGTGACCGCAAGCGCCCGCACAAAGCCCGAACGGACGTAGCTCTCGCCCACCACCTGGTCGGGAAACACGCAATCGACGCGTCCGGCATTGAGATCCTGGATCGAGGAGACGGCGTCGCGATAGGCGACTTCCTCGAACTTCACGCCGGTCGTCACTTCGAAGAGTGCCGCGGGCACGCGCGAGGAGGCGTTACCATAACCCGAGAACAGCGGCTTGGGCTGATTCTTGGCGTAGTCGACGAATTCCTTGACCGTCTTGTACGGCGCGTCCGGCTTCACCAGCATGAAGTTTCCGGCGGTGCCGTTGACGGCGACCGTGGTGAAGTCGGTCGGGTCGTAGGTCATCTGCTTGTAGAGGCTCGGGTTGGCCGCCAGTGTGCTCGTCGACCCCAGCAGGATCGTGTAGCCGTCGGCCGGCGAGTTCTTGACCTGCGTCGTGCCGATCATGCCGGTGGCGCCGGGCTTGTTCTCGATGACGAACGCCTTGCCCGTCATGGTCTCGAGCTGCTTGCCGATCAGGCGCGAGATGATGTCGGTGGAGCCGCCCGGACCGAACGGCACGAGGATCTTCACGAGCCGTGCCGGATAGGCTTCCTGCGCCCGCGCTCCACCGCCCAGCGCGGCGGCGACCGGAAAGCCGCTCAGGGCGGCCAGGACATTTCTACGCTTCATGAATACGCTCCCGGATCGAGATCTTACCGGTATAGGTCGATGCGCCCAAAAGGCGAGCCCGTGTTTGATCTTCGTTCCGAGGGGCGACAGGTTTCGCACATGAAAAAGCCCTCCTCCGACGGATCGGAGGAGGGCCAATCCCCGCGAGTTGCGGCGATCCTACATGCCGAGCTGACTGATGAACTTGGTGTTCAGATAGGCCTCGAGTGCCTCGATGCCACCCTCGGAGCCGTAGCCCGAGTCCTTCATGCCGCCGAACGGCACCTCCGGCAGCGCGAGACCATGATGGTTGATCGACACCATGCCGCTTTCGAAGGCGGCGCCGACCTGGGTCATGGTCTTGCTGTTCGTGGTGTAGGCGTAGGCCGCGAGGCCCCACGGCAGGCGGTTCGCTTCCTTCATCACGCCGTCGAAATCCTTGAACGACGAGATCGGCGCCAGCGGTCCGAACGGCTCCTCGTTCATGATGCGGGCATCGAGCGGCACGTCGGTCAGGACGGTCGGCTCATAGAAGTAGCCCTTGTTGCCCTTGCGCTGGCCGCCGGTCTGGACCTTGGCGCCCTTGCCGATGGCATCGCTCACGAAGCCGTCGATCGCATGAAGGCGACGCTCGGCCACGAGCGGGCCCATGCGCGTGTCCTTGTCGAGGCCGTTACCGACCTTCAGGTTCTTGGCGTAGGCGGTGAACTTCTCGACGAACTCCGGATAGACCTTCTCGTGCACCAGAAAGCGGGTCGGCGCGACGCAGACCTGCCCGGCATTGCGGAACTTGTTGGCGCCCAGGATATTCACCGCCTGGTCGACGTCGGCATCCTCGAACACGATGGCCGGCGAATGGCCGCCCAGTTCCATGGTGACGCGCTTCATGTGCGCTCCGGCCAGGGCCGCGAGCTGCTTGCCGACCGGCGTCGAGCCGGTGAACGTCACCTTCTTGATGATCGGATGCGGGATCAGATACTCGCTGATCTCCGACGGCACGCCGTAGACGAGCTGGATCACCCCCGCCGGCACGCCGGCATCGACGAAGGCCTTGATGAGCTGGGCGCACGAGCCGGGCGTATCTTCCGGTCCCTTGATGATGATCGAGCACCCGGTGGCCAGCGCCGCCGATGCCTTGCGCACCACCTGGTTGATCGGGAAGTTCCACGGCGTGAAGGCGGCGACCGGACCGACCGGCTCCTTGGTCACGAGCTGGTAGACGTTCTCGAAGCGCGCCGGAACGATGCGGCCGTA
This sequence comes from Reyranella sp., assembly GCA_017990895.1. Taxonomy (GTDB): domain Bacteria; phylum Pseudomonadota; class Alphaproteobacteria; order Reyranellales; family Reyranellaceae; genus Reyranella. Next base: position 13,973 of record JAGNNA010000070.1, on the reverse strand, counting down.
AGTGCGGCGGCCTTCCTCGGCCATCCATTCGATGATGTCGGCCGCAAGCAGGGTCTCGCCCTTGGCCTCGATTACCGGCTTGCCCTGCTCCATCGTCATGATCGGAGCGATCTCGTCGGCGCGCTGGCGCATCAGCTCCGCCGCCTTGCGCATGACCTTGTAGCGATCGAACGGGGAGACCTTGCGCCACTGCTGGAAGCCCTTCTCGGCCGCCTCGAGCGCGCGATCGAGGTCGGCCTTCTCAGCATGGGCCACATGGCCGATGACTTCTTCCGTCGCCGGATTGATGACCGGGATCGTCCGGCCGTTGGCGCCCTTGGTCCAGGCGCCGTCGATCATCAGGGATACGTCGCTGTAGCTCGTCATTGGCTCTCCTCCGTTGTCTCTAACTTCCGCGATAGGTCGAATAGCTCCACGGCGTGCAGAGCAGCGGGACGTGATAATGCCCCTCCGGCTCGGCAATGGAAAACCGTAAAGGCACGATATCGAGAAAAGGCGGATCGGCCTGCTCTATGCCCCTGCTGCGAAAATGGTCGCCCACGGCAAAGCGCAGCTCGTAGCGGCCGATCGGGAGCGGCCGGCCGCCGATCAGCGGCGCATCGGTGCGGCCATCGGCGTTGGTCGTCGCGGTCGCAATGCGGTGCGCGCGCTCGCCGGCGAATTCGTAGAGCTCGACGGCAATCCCCACCGCCGGCCGACCCGCATGGGTGTCGAGGACATGCGTGCTCAGGCGCCCGTTCACCCGGGGCATTCCCTCCCCCGTCACCTTGGCCGCCAGGCGCAGCCGCGTGATGAAGGAGATTTCCTGCAGGGCAGCGGCGAATTCGGTGGCCGGATCGTGGCGCAGCCGGCGCTCGAACTGGGCGAGGATCGAATCGCGGGTGTGCCGGCGGACGCAGACGATGAAGGGAAACCCGAACTTCGCCTTGTAGGCGTCGTTCAGGCGATGGAAGCGGGCGAACTCCTCGTCCGATAAAGTATCGAGCCCGACACTCGCCTGCTCGCGCCGGGAATCTTCCGTCACGTCGCCTGCCCTTGCTGCCTTGCCGGCGAGATCGGGGTGGCCACACACGAAGGCGAGCTGTCGCTCGCGCGACGCGGCACGCACCGCTCCCATCATCGCCCCGTGCAGCGCGACGACCGTCGCGAACGGCCGCCTGGACGCCGCAGCCTCGGCGACCCAAGGCGCCAGTTCGAACGCGTCGCCAACGGCGGCGGCGAAGTCAGCCGGGGCTGCGCAATTGAGGTCGTCGAGACTGTGGATCATGCCGGCCGACCTAGCACGCGCGAAGGTCAGCCTCTATAGTCGCGGCCGGCAAAAACCTTGGGAGGAGCCGCAATGACCGGCCGCAAGACCTTCACCCGTCGACGCCTCGGGCGTGCTTCCCTCGGAGGGGCCGCTCTCGCCGGCGCCGCCTTGCTGGGCGCCCCCCTGCCGCTGCGTGAGGCTTTCGCCCAGGGCGCGCCGGCCAATCTGAAAGTCGGCCTGCTGTTGCCGACCTCGGGCCTGCAGGCGCAGATCGGCCAGGCCTGCCGCCGCGGTGCCGACGTGGCGAACGACGTGTTCGCCGACATGAAGCTGCCGGTGAAGCTCGAGATCGTGAACTACGACACCGAGACCAAGCCCGATGTCGCCCGCACCCAGGCCGAGAAGGCGATCGACGCCGGCTGCCACATCCTGGTCGGCGCCTTCGATTCCGGCCAGACCATCGCCATCGCCCAAGTCTGCGAGCAGCGCGGCGTGCCACTGGTCGTGAACATCGCGGCCGCCCCGCAGATCACCGAGCAGGGCTACAAGTTCGTCGTGCGCAACTTCCCGACGGCGCCGATGCTGATCACCGGCGCGCTGTCGCTGCACAAGGAGATCTTCAAGATCTCGGGCAAGACGCCGAAGACGGCCGTGCTGATGAGCGTGAACGACACGTTCGGCACTGCGATGATCAACGGCATCAAGGCGCTGTTTCCCAAGCTCGACATGCCCTACGAGCTGGTCGACACGATCAGTTACGACGTCGCCGCCAAGGACCTCTCGGTCGAGGTTGCCAAGGCCAAGGCCACCAAGGCCGAGTTGCTGCTGCCGGTCAGCCGCCTGAACGACGCCAAGCTGCTCGTCCAGGAAATGGTAAAGCAGCGCTGGGAGCCGATGGGAGTCCTCAATCCCGGCGCACCGGGCCTCTACGAACAGGACTTCCTGAAGACCATGGGCAAGTACGGCGAGTACATGATCTCGAACGTGCCTTGGCTCGACCCGAAATCGGCGATGACGCAGGCGCTCGAGAAGCGCCATGCCGCGAAGTTCCCCAACGACCAGCTCGACCTCAACGGCGGCTTCACCTTCGAGGGCATCCTGATCGCGGCCCAGGCCTGGCTCGCCGCCAAGTCGACCAAGCCCGGCGACCTCATGGAGGCGCTGCGCAAGATCAAGATCGACCAGCATGTCATGGTGGGCGGCCCGATCCAGTTCGACTCCAAGGGCCAGAACGTCAACATCAAGGCCACCGCCGTCGAGAACCTGAAGCGCAAGCCGACGGTGGTGCTGCCGCTCGAATCCGCCGCCGCGCCGCTCGTCTTCCCGATGCCGCCGTGGAACGACAAGCGCCGCACCTGATCCTGCAATTGTTTCCGGCGCTCATACTCCCTCTCCGCCGCGCAGCGGGGGAGAGGGCGGGGCCCATTGCGAAGCAATGGGAGGGTGAGGTGGTCTTCCTCAATGGACAGACCTCGCCGGCGCAACCACCAATGACCCACCTCACCCAGCCTCTCCCCCCGCTTCGCGGGCGGAGAGGAGCATGAATAGATGACGGCCGACTTCCTCCTCTCGCTCGCCCAGGCGATCACCAAGGGCCTGTTGACCGGCATGGTCTACGGGCTGATGGCGCTCGGCCTGTCGGTGATCTTCGGCGTGATGCGCGTGGTCAACTTCGCGCATGGCGAGATGATGGTCGTCGGCATGTATCTGGCCTGGATCGGCTTCGAATACCTGCAGGTTTCGCCGATGCTGAGCCTGCCGGTCATTGCCGTGATCTTCTTCGGCGCGGGCTATGCGCTGCAGCGCGTGGTGATCTCGCCGTTCATCGGCCGGCCCGAGCACCAGCAGTTCCTGCTGCTGCTGGCCATCGCCATTCTGCTGGTGAATGCCTGCCTCGTGGTCGCCGGTCCCGACTCTCGCGGCGTCCAGATGGAATCCCAGTTCGACTCCTACGAGTTCGGCCCCTTCGTCTTCGACGCGGTCCGCGTGCATGCCGCCCTCACCGCGGTGGTGATCGCCGGCCTGCTCTGGCTCTTCTTCACCCGGACCCGCACCGGCAAGTCCATCCGCGCCGCTGCCGACAACAATCTCGGCGCCCTGGTCGTGGGCCTCGACGTCCGCCGGCTCTACGCCTTTACCTTCGGCGTGGGTGCGGCCTGTGTCGGCGCCGCCGGCGCTCTGATGATCACGATCATTCCGGTGACGCCCTTCCTCGCCGCCGAATATACGCTGCTAGCCTTCGTCATCGTGATCGTGGGCGGGCTCGGCAGCATGACCGGCGCGCTGGCCGGCGGCCTGCTGATCGGCGTCAGCGAGGCGGTGGCCGGGCTTCTGCTGCAGCCGTCGCTGAAGAGCATGGTGAGCTTCGGCATCCTCATCCTGGTGCTGTTGCTGCGGCCCCAGGGCCTGTTCGGCAAGAGCGGCCCATGAGTTTGCTCGCGCGACTGACGGCGGGCGTGCCGGCCCGCTCCCTGTGGTGCCTCGGCGTGCTTCTCGTGCTCCTGCTCGTGGCGCCGGCGCTGCTGGGCAAGTACGGCCTCTCCGTCCTGATCCTGGTCCTCTACTTCGCCTTCGTCGGCCAGGCCTGGAACATCATGATGGGCTTCGCCGGCCAGCTCTCGCTCGGCCATGCGCTCTATGCCGGCGTGGGCGGCTACATCGCCGCCGGCCTCTTCTTCCATTACGGAATCGGCCCGTGGGCCGGCGTCTTCGTCGCGGTCGCCGCCGCGGTGGCCGCCGGCTCGATCGTCGGCTATCTCGGCTTCCGCTTCTCGCTGGCGGGGGTCTATTTCGCCCTGCTCACCATCGCCTTCAGCGAGTTCACCCGCATCGCCTTCGACCACTGGGGCTGGGCGGGCGGCTCGGGCGGCCTCTTCCTCAAGGTCGATGCCACCTCGGACATCCTGAACCTGCGCGGCGGGCCGCTGCTCTTCTATTACGCGATCCTGGCGCTTGCCGCCGGCACCTTCGTCCTGTGCCGCGCCCTGCTCGAGAGCCGGCTCGGCCGCTACTGGCTGGCCATCCGCGAAGACCCGGAAGCAGCCCAGGCCGTGGGTGTGCCGGTCCTGCGCTGCAAGATGATCGCGATCATGATCTCGGCGGCTCTGACGGCGCTGGCCGGCGTCTGGAACGCCTTCTACTACAACAACCTCTTCCCCGAGACGGCCTTCGCGATGGGCCGGTCGATCGAGTTCACCCTGGCGCCGATCATCGGCGGGCTGGGAACGCTGTTCGGGCCGATCGTGGGCGCGGTGGTGCTGACCGGCCTCGGCGAGATTTTCACCGACCTCAGCGAGGTCTTCCACATCTCCGGCCTGAAGCAGATCTTCTACGGTCTCGCTTTGCTGGTGATCGTGATGTACCGCCCGGCAGGCGTCTGGCCGTGGATCGCCGACCGCCTGGGATTCGGGGAGAAGCGCCAGTGAGCGGCGCCCGGCTCGAACTCGACGCGATCGGCAAGAGCTTTCGCGGCCTGCGTGCGGTGCACGACGTTTCGTTCGACGTCCCGGCCGGTGCCATCAACGCGCTCATCGGGCCCAACGGCGCGGGCAAGACCACGATCTTCAACATGATCGCGGGCGTCTACCGGCCCGACGCCGGCAGCGTGCGCCTCGACGGGCGACAGATCTCCGGCCTGCGGCCCGACCTCGTCTGCGACGCAGGCGTGGGCCGCACCTTCCAGATCGTGAAGCCCTTCAAGGGATTGAGCGTGCTGGAGAATGTCACGGTGGGCGCCCTGCACCGCCGGCCGGCGCTTCCCGACGCCCGTGCCTATGCCGCCGACATCCTGATGCAGCTCGGCCTGCACGATCGCCGGCATCAGGCAGCGGAGAGCCTCACCTTGCCCGATCGCAAGCGCCTCGAGGTCGCGCGTGCGCTCGCCACAGAGCCGAAGCTTCTGCTGCTCGACGAGGTTATGGCGGGACTGCGGCCGACCGAAATCGACGTCATGGTCACGTTCCTGCAGGAACTGAACAAGCGAACCGGGCTCACCATCATGCTGATCGAGCATGTAATGCGCGCCGTCATGGCGCTTGCGTCCAACATCGTGGTGGTGAGCTACGGCGAGAAGATCGCCGAGGGCACGCCGGCCGAGATCGCCCGCCACCAGGCGGTGCTCGACGTCTATCTCGGCGAGGCGGAACCGGCATGAGCAACCCGCTCCTGAAGGTCGAGGACCTCGATCTCTTCTATGGCGACGCCCAAGCGCTGGCCGGCGTGTCGCTCGAGATCGCCGAGGGCGAGATCGTTGCCATCGTCGGCGCCAACGGCGCGGGCAAGAGTTCGCTGATCCGCTCGATCCACGGCATCGAGAAGCCAGCGCGCGGCCATGTCCGCTTCGACGGCAGCGACATCACCGGCTGGCCGTCGTATCGCGTCTGCGAGGCCGGTATCGGCCATGTCGCCGAGGGGCGACAGGTGTTCCCCAATCTCTCGGTGCTGGAAAACCTCGAGATGGGCGCGACGCCCAAGCGCGCACGGGCGCTGGAGAAGCAGACCCTGGAGCGTGTCTTCGCGATGTTCCCGCGGCTCGCGGAGCGGCGTCGCCAGGCGGCCGGGACGCTATCCGGCGGCGAGCAGCAGATGGTGGCGATCGGCCGCTGCCTGATGGGACAGCCGCGCCTCATCATGTTCGACGAACCATCGCTCGGACTGGCTCCCACTATCGTGCAGGAAGTCTTCCGCATCGTGCGCCGGCTGAACGACGAAGGTCTCACCATCCTCCTGGTCGAGCAGAACGTGATGGCTTCACTTCGCATCGCGGACCGCGGCTACGTGCTCGAGAACGGCCGCATCGAGCTCGAAGGCGTGGGCGCCGACCTGCTGACCAACGACCGTGTCCGCCAGGCCTATCTCGGGCTCTGAGGCATTGACGCAAGGTTCTCCCGGCTGCAAATCTGAAACCTTCCGGTACTGACGCTGTCGCGTGCGACGCGGATCGGTCCGGGATGGCGCAGGCTCCTCCCGACGACGGGACGACCGCCCTCCCCGGCAAACCTTTGCCCATGGGGAGAAACCCGAGATGAATCGTCGTGACATGATCAAGGCCGGCCTCGCCGCCGGCATCCTGACCACCGCGCCGCGCCTTGCGTCGGCGCAAGCCGTCACCTATGCGCCGATGCCGAAGGGCTGGCGCACCTACGTGCTGACGACCCGCGTCGAGCCGACCGCCGGCGCGACCAAGGCGTGGCTTCCGTTGCCGACCTTCGAGGCGCCGGACTGGCAGCGTCCCGGCGCCGTCACCTGGACCGGCAATGCGAAGGGCGCAGAGCGCGTCCGCGATCCCAAGTATGGCGCGGAGATGCTCCGGGTCGAATGGGCGGCCGACCAACAGTCGCCGGTGGTCGAGATCGTGGCTCAGGTCCAGGCGCAGAACCGCTCGGTCGTGCCGGGCCAGGGCAATGCCACACCGCTCAGCGACGCAGAGCGCAAGCTCAACCTGATGCCGACCACCTTCCTGCCGACCGACGGAATCGTGAAGGAAACCGCCGACGGGATCGTGCGCGGCAAACAGGGTGATGTCGCCAAGGCGCGCGCGATCTACGACTGGGTCGTCGAGAACACCTTCCGCAATCCCAAGACGCTGGGCTGCGGCGTCGGCGACATCACGACGATGATCCGGACCGGCAACCTGAACGGCAAGTGTGCCGACCTGAATGCGCTCTATGTCGGCCTCTCCCGCGCGGCCGGACTGCCGGCGCGGGACGTCTACGGCATTCGCGTCATGCCGTCGGAGTTCGGCTTCAAGGCGCTGGGTGCCGGCTCCGAGGTCGTGTCCAAGGCCCAGCATTGCCGCGCCGAAGTCTGGCTCGCTGGATCGGGCTGGACGCCGGTCGACCCCGCTGACGTGCGCAAGGTCGTTCTCGAAGAACCGCCCACCAACCTCGCCATGACTGATCCCAAGGTCGTCGCCGCCCGCCGTGGCCTGTTCGGTTCCTGGGAAGGAAACTGGCTGGCCTACAACGTGGCGCATGATGTGAAGCTGCCGGGATCCAACGAGGGGCCCATCGCATTCCTGATGTATCCGCAGGCTGAGAACCGCTCCGGCTTCCTCGACTCGCTCGACCCGGACAAGTTCAAGTACCGCATCACGGCGCGCGAACTGACGGCCTGATCCATCCTCCATGCGAGTGGACGGGGCATTCCGCTCCGTCCCGTTCCGCATTATATCCGGCGGATGACCGCACCCACCGACGTGGCGCCGCATTGGTCGCCCGCCAGACTCGAGCATCGCTACTACCTCGCGATGTCGGTGCCGTTCCTGATCGACGTCGTCTCGGTACTCATTTATTCGGCGCTCAATGGCGCCCCGCAGGTCGTCCTTCCGTCTCTTGCAGTCACGACGCTGTTCCTGGCCGGCGGCATCGGGCTCGGCGCCTGGCTCCTGATCCGGCCGATCCGGCATTTCGTCGAGGGACGAAAGGCCTTCGGTGACATCGAGCTTTCGCTGGCGAAGCTGCCCCGCCACTCCGCGACCGTCGTGGGGGTCATGTACGCCCCGATGGTAGGACTGCGCCTGCTCTCGCATCGCCTCGACATCACCTTCGGCGCCACGCTCCAGCAGGTCGCCTGGCCGGACGTCATTGCCAACCTCACGGTGGGGACTGGCTTCAACGTCGTCCTCACCTTCTTCGTCGTCGCGGCGTACCTCGATCGCCTGTGCGAAGAGCTCTTCCGGACTCGCGGCGTGAACATCGGAACCTTCGGCGGCCGGTTCCGACGCAAGGTGGCCCTCGCGCTGCTGTTCGTGTCCTTCGCGACCGCAATCCTGATCGCCGCCGACATGCTGAGCTATAGCGGCGATCGGCTGGTGCGCGAAGCCTCGTCGGACATCACGACATCGGCGATCGGCACGGCCTTCATGTATTACTGGATTTCGAGCGCGCTGACCCGGCCCATCACCCGGCTGGATGGCGGCCTGCGCCGCGTCGCCGACGAAGACTACACGGTGCGCCTGCCGGTCACGTCGAACGACGAACTGGGCCACGCCGCCCGCCGCTTCAACCAGATGGTCGAAGGCCTGGCCGAGAAGGCCTATTTGCGCGACACGTTCGGCAAGTATGTGAGCGAGGCGGTCGTCACTACCATCCTGTCAAATCGCGGCAATACCGGCCGCAGCATCGACACGACGGCCGAGGCGACGCTGATGTTCACCGACATCGAGGGTTTCACCCGCCTCTCCGAGAGCATCGCGCCCGCCGCGGTGGCAGCCATGCTGAACGAATATCTTCGCACCATCGTCCCGGTGATCCAGCGCCATGGCGGGATTGTGAACAGCTTCATCGGCGACGGCCTGTTCGCGAGCTTCAACCTGCCGCGGCCGCTGGAGAACCATGCCGCCGCGGCGATCGCCGCGGCAATCGACATCCAGACCGCCCTCTCCGCGGCCCGCTTCGCCGATGGACTGGCCCTGCCGACCCGCATCGGCATCAACACCGGCCCGGTGATCGGCCTGACCATCGGGACCGACAATCGCCTGAGCTACACCCTGCTGGGCGACGCTGTGAACTTGGCCGCGCGCCTAGAGCAGCTCAACAAGAAGTTCGGCACGCGCATTCTGGCCGCCGAGAGCACCGTGACGGCGGCGGGCGCGCAGGCCACCTGCGACCGGCTGGGCACGACCGACGTGCGCGGCCATCACGGCCATATCGTCGTCTATCGCGTGGGACCGCCCCCGTGACGGCGGCGGAAGACAGGCCCATCGCCACGGCGTCCGAGATCGCCGGCCTTAAGCGTCGCTACCTGCTGCGAACGATTTCCGCAGCGGGCGTCGATATCGTATTCACCGGTGTGTTCGTCGCCTTTGCGGATGCCTGGGCCTACGCACCACGGTCCATGGCCATCGGTCTCTTCCTGTTGATTGGCGTCAACTACCTGGTCTGCCGGCGCCTTTTCGTGCCGCTCGAGGAGTATTTCTCGGGGCACCGACGCTTCGAAGAAGTGGAACGACGGATAACACAGCTGCCACTCCTGACGGCCGCGCGCGTCGCTCTCCTCGCGCTGGTCATGGTGGGCTTCCGCGTGATCGCGCCGTTCCTCTGGCCGGATGCGACGCTACGGGTCCTCCCCACCCAGACGCTGGCCGACGCCATCGCGCTCTGCCTGCTGCTGCCGCTGTTCTATTTCACATACGCCTACTTCGTTATAAGCGACTATCTAGGCAGCCTCTGCGCCCTCATCTTCGAGCGCACCGGCCGGAACCTGTCCCTGTTCTTCGGCCGCTACCGCCTGAAGCTCGGCATTGCCCTGCTGGTCATCTCGCTGGCGCCGATGACAGCTGTGATTATTGACCTCCTGAGCTACGACGGAGTGAAGCTTCAATTCGAGATCGCCACCGATGTCGCCATCGCGCTGATGGGCGTCGCCGTCTCGATCTACTTCATCGGGCGATCGCTGCTGCGTCCCATCCGCATCCTGTCCGTCGCCATGTCGAAGGTCGCCGGCGGCGACATGTCGGTGCGAGTGCCCGTCACCTCGAACGACGAGGTCGGCGAACTCACCGGTCAGTTCAACGCCATGGTCGAGGGGCTCCGCGAACGCGAGCAGATCCGCGAGACATTCGGCCGGTACGTCGACGAGAGCGTGGCTTCGACCATCCTGCAGCGCGGCGGCAACGGGGTACTGGCCGGCGAAACCCGCGACGCGACGATTCTCTTCACGGACGTTTCGGGCTTCACGACGATCGCGGAGAAAATACCTCCGGACCAGCTTTTCGAGGCGCTCAACGAGTACCTCGAGACCGTCCTCGCTCCCATCCGCGCCCATGGCGGCGTTGTGCACACCTTCATCGGCGACGGACTCTTCGCCTCCTTCAACATGCCGCTGGCCTGTCCCCAGCATGCGTCCGCCGCCATCCGCGCGGCGGTGGACATCCAGCGCGCCGTAGCGGGTCGCAGCTTCGGCGAAGCCAGGGTCCCTTTCGTCACCCGCATCGGCATCAGCACCGGTGCAGTCATCGGCGGATCGGTCGGCGCCGGGCAGCGGCTCAGCTTCACATTGCTAGGCGACACGGTGAACCTCGCCGCGCGGCTGGAAAAGTTGAACAAGGATCACGGCACGAGCATTCTCGTTTCGGAGGCTACCTGCGCCGGCTGCGGGACGGAGTTCGTGTTCAAACCGCTCGGCAGCACGGCCGTCCGCGGCCGAAGCGGGTCGATCGCCATCTTCACCATCGATACCGTCTGAGGTCAGCTGTCCATGAACCCGTCCGCCCTGTCACCGGATCAGATCGAACTGCAGGCCCGCGCCCGTGAACTGGCGGCCGGCCCCGTCACGAGCCGCGCCGCCGAGGTCGACCGCACCGAGCAGTATCCTTGGGACAATGTCGAGCTGCTGAAGGACGCGAAGCTGATCGGCATGACGATCCCGAAGCAGTATGGCGGCCAGGGCAAGGGCTGGCTCGATGCCGTGCTCGCCATCGAGGCGCTGTCGTCAGCGTGCGCCGTGACCGGCCGCATCGCCGTCGAGACCAACATGGGCGCGATCAGCGCGGTCATGGCCTATGGCTCGGAAGAGCAGAAGAAGATGGCGGCCGACATGGTGCTGGCCGGCGACAAGCCCGCGATCTGCATCACCGAACCCGATGCCGGCTCCGATGCCAACGGCATGACCACGCGCGCCGACAAGAAGGGCAACCGCTACGTCCTGAACGGCCGCAAGCACTGGATCACCGGCGGCGGCGTCTCCCGCCTGCACCTGATCTTCGCCAAGGTCTACGACGAGAAGGGCAACTTCGAGGGCATCGGCGGCTTCCTCGCGATCCGCGACGAGACCAAGGGCCTCAAGATCACCAAGCGCGAGCCGACCATGGGTCTGCGCGGCATCCCCGAGGCGGTGATCGATCTCGAGGACATGGACGTGCCGCCCTCGGCTCTGGTGATCCCGCCGCGCGGCCTGAAGAAGGGCTTCGCCGACCTGATGACCGCCTACAACAGCCAGCGGGTCGGCGCGGCCACCGTGGCGCTCGGCATCGCGGAGGGCGCGTATCAACTCGCGCTCGACTGGTCGGAGAAGCGCCACCAGTTCGGCCGGCCGATCAACGAGTTCCAGGGCCTGCAGTGGAAGCTCGCGGACATGTCGATCAGGCTCGCGGCGTCCCGCGCCCTCGTCTACAACGCCGCGCGCTCCGGCGAAGGCGGATTCCCCGACATGCTGATGGCGGCGCAGGCCAAGGTGTTCACCTCGGAGAGCGCCATCCAGATCGTGAACGAGGCGCTGCAGTTCTTCGGCGCCCGCGGCTACAGCCGCGAACTGCCGCTCGAACGCATGGCCCGCGACGTCCGCATGTTCACCATCGGCGGCGGCACGGCGGAAGTGCTGCGCAACGTCGTGGCCGGCGCGTTGCTCAAGAAGAAGCTGCCGCAGACGCGGGATGGTTGGGACAAGGCGTAGCGGTACGTATCAGCGGAGCGCGCCACTCCAGTGGCGCTCAAGATTCGCATGACATGAGCGCCACTGGAGTGGCGCGCTCCAATGACTAACGCCCGAACCTGTTCCACTTGCCGTCGTTGCCGTGCATCAGGACGAACTCCTTGCCCTTCTTCGCGGGATCGTCGCGCGGCGTGCAGGCAATCGAGATCCACGACCCGAAGTCCCAGCGCGCCGAGCAACTCTCGGTCGCGCAGGGCAATTCGAATTGGGCCTCGGTCGCGAGCCCGTCGCCAGACGGCGTATAAATGGAGAGTGTGCCTCGGGCAGGCTGAAGCGAGCAGGCGACCGTCAGAAAGCGGGTCTTGTCCGACGCCCAGACCGGCGCACCGTGGACGGTGAACAGCCGGCCGGTACGCTTCATCACCAGCGTCCAGGCATAATCGTCCCACCCCTGCGTGCGGACGAGGTAAAAGCGCCCGGGGTCGTCGAAGCGCTCGTAGAGATAGCGATAGCCGGCGTCGCCGTAGGGGCAGTCCTGCAGTTCGATCGCGGTGCCGCCATCGATTGCCAGCCGCAGCCTGTCGCCGTGGCGCGACACGTTGGGAACGTCTGCTCTCAGACGCTGTGCCTCCTGCGGCCAGTCCTCCGTGCGGCTCGTCTGTTCATACTCTTCGGTCATCGGCGAGCGCGCACCGGGAACGCACACCTCGGCCTCGCGGCCGGTCGGTTGCGCGCCGACCGATGGGGCGAGCAGGCTCGTCGCGATCGCGATCCCCAAGGCGAGGTATCGCCGCATCCCTCCTACCGGTCCGACATCGTTGCCGTCCAGCTTGCGCCGCGACGGGTGAGCCGCATCACCTTGTGATCGTTGCCCTGCTCGCGGGCCTTGAGACAGGTCGCCGCGACGGTGTCGTTGCCCTCCCAGGCGATCTCGCAGTTGCCCATGCCGCATGGCATGTGGCCTTCCATCTCCGTCTTCAGCCCGTCCGGTGAAACCCGCGAGATCGCGATCTCGTCCTGGCTGTTCATCAGGCTACAGACGCCATAGGCGAAGCGCGTGCGGTCCGGCGACCAGACTGGAAGCCCAGGGATGGCAAAGATCTGGCCGGTCTTCCTGAATACCAGTACGTAGAACCGATCTTCATACAAATGGACGCTGACGATGTGAAAACCGCCCGTTTCGTCGTACTTCTCATAGAGATTGCGATAAAGACCATCAGTAAACGGGCAGTCGACCAGCGACACGACACGACCACCGTCGACCGCAAGATAGAGTCTCTCGAGCCAGCGCCAGACACCACCGTTGGCGGGCCACCGGCCCTGTTCCTTGGCCCACTGTAGTTCGTTGTCGGGCGACGCGTGGATCAGCCAGTCGCGGAACATCTCGACCTCTTTCCAATCCTTCGCGACGCAGCCCGCCGGCGGCGTCCACGGTTCCTGGGCACGCGCGACACCGGAAAATGCAAGCAAGGCGAGAAGACAGAACAGACGCGCGAGCATGCGTGCCTCTCAGTTGGGTCGCCTCAGCATAGTCTCCAGACTGATGGAACGCAGCGTCGCCTCGGCGATTTCGTCGATTTCCGTCAGGACACGCTGCAGCGCCGAACCGATTTCAGTGTCCTCGCCCGGCTCCTTGGCGCGTCTGCCCGGCGCGGGTTCGAACAGCGCCACGACGTCCATCAAAGTGATGCGGCGGCGGTTCCCGGTGAAGCGATAGCCGCCCGAGGCGCCTCGGCCGCCTTGTACGAATCCGGCGGCGGAAAGAGTGCCCAGCACCTTGGCGAGCGAGTGGGTCGAGACGCCGAAGCGTTCGCCGAGTTCAGCGGCCGAGAGCGTACGGGTGGGATCGCGCGCCAGCTCTAGGATCGCATAGAGGCCGAGCCGCGTCGCAGTCTGCAGCTTCACGTCACAGCGCCTTGTCGAGCTGCAGCGACGGGCCGGCCGTCATGCCCTGGGCGCGGAAGAACGACAGGATCAAGTGGTCCTTGCGATCGATGAGGGTGCGCACATGAGTGACGCCCTGGGCCTTGAATCGCGCGGCAAGCGCGTCGAACAGCGCACTGCCTGCCCCCTTGAGTCGCAGTTTGGGATCGACCTGGATGGCGAACACCCAGCCGGCCGGCGGTTGTCCGAACTCCCAGGCGCGCACCTCGCCGGCGATGAACCCGACCAGCACACCCCTCGACGTCTCGGCCACGAGGAAGTGCCGCTCCGGCGGGCCGCCGGCATAGCGGGCCAGCATGTCCTGCCAGTAGACCGCCTTCGCCTGCCCGGTCAGGCGGGCATCGAGGGCGGCTATCGCCGACAGGTCGGCCGGCTCGGCGGGGCGGATCGCAATCATTCGGAGCGACAG
>JAGNNA010000069.1 GCA_017990895.1 Reyranella sp. | reverse complement strand
AAGCCCACGGCGGCTCCGGCCGCTCCGGCGGAAGCGCCGGTCGCGCGTCCTGCGGCGGCGCCGGAGAATGTCGTTGCCGTGGCTCCCAAGGCGCCCGTTTCGCGTCCCGCTCCGGTCCAGACCTCGATCAGCCTCGACGTCACGGAGCGTGCGAAACCCGCGCGCGACGACGACGATCTGCAAATTCCGGCTTTCCTGCGGCGGCAAGCCAACTGACGCAGGAATTTCTTCTCTTCACGCATCTTCTGAGGGGCCGCGCGGCCCCTCTTTTTTTCGCTGGCACGTGATATAACGCGGCGGCACGAAGTTCATTTCGGATGGGACATGTCGAAGTTGGTTGTGGGTAAAGGCCGTCGCATCGCGGTGGGGCTGGCGCTGTCATTGGCGTTCGGCCTCTCGGCGTGTGGCTCGGACGACGACAAGTACGTCGAGCAGCCCGTCGAGCAGTTGTACAATCGCGGCCTCGATGCGCTTGGCCAGCAGGAATACAAGACGGCTGCGAAGAGCTTCGAGGAGGTCGATCGCCAGCATCCCTACTCCGTCTGGGCGACCAAGGCCCAGATCATGGCGGCCTTCGCCTACTACCAGTCCAACAAGTACGACGAAGCCATCATCGCGCTGGATCGTTTCATCCAGCTCCATCCCGGCCATCGCGACCTGCCTTATGCCTACTATCTGAAGGCGCTCTGCTACTACGAGCAGATCTCCGACGTCGGCCGCGACCAGCGCACCACCCAGCAGGCGCTCGATGCGCTGGCCGAGGTCGTGAAGCGCTTTCCGGAATCGCCCTATGCCCGTGACTCGCGGCTCAAGGTCGAACTCTGCATCGACCACCTGGCGGGCAAGGAGATGGCGGTCGGACGCTACTACCAGACCAATCAGCAGTATGTCGGCGCGATCAACCGCTATCGCGTGGTGATCGAACGTTACCAGACGACGACGCACGTGCCCGAGGCGATACATCGTCTGGTCGAGAGCTATCTCGCGCTTGGCGTGAAGAGCGAGGCGCAGGAGGCTGCGGCTGTGCTCGGCTACAATTTTCCCGGCAGCGAGTGGTATCAGGACAGCTACTTCCTGATGACCGGCGAGGGCACACGGCCGCCCGACGAAAAGCGCGGCTGGTTCTCCAGCATTTTCTGACCCTCCGGCATGCTCGCCACGCTTTCGATCCGCGATTTCGTGCTGATCGAGAAGCTCGACCTCGATTTCGCCCATGGCGGCGGTCTCGGCGCGCTGACTGGCGAAACCGGCGCCGGCAAGTCGATCCTGATCGACGCGCTGGGCCTCGCGCTCGGCGCGCGCGCCGAATCTGGCGCGGTGCGGCGTGGGGCCGCCCACGCCTCGATCGCCGCTTCCTTCGATCTGCCGCGCGACCATCCGGCTCGCTCCATCCTCGCCGACCAAGGCTTCGATGGCGACGATGTCCTGACCTTGCGCCGCATGATCGGTGCCGACGGGCGAGGGCGTGCGTTCGTCAACGACCAGCCGGCCTCGGTGGCCCTGTTGCGCCGGCTGGGCGACACGTTGGTCGAAATCCAGGGCCAGACGGATCAGCACGGCCTGCTCGACATGGGCACGCACCGCGCGTCGCTCGATGCCTTTGCCGGTATCGCGGATCAGGCGGCCGCGGTGGCTTCGGCGTGGACGACGTGGCGATCGGCGCAGCAGGCCCATGCCGATTCCCTGCTCACCGCCGAAGCCGCGCGCCGCGACGAGGAGTTCCTGCGCCACGCGGTCAAGGAACTGAAGGCCCTCGCGCCCAAGGCTGATGACGAGGAAACCCTGGCCGGCGAACGAGCGCTGATGCGGGCGGGCACTGCGCTGGGCGAGGCCGTCACCCAGGCGTTGGCCGAGCTGGAGCAGGGGCGCGGCGCCGTCGCCAGCCTGCGCACGGCGCACAGGCTGATCGAACGCAACGCCGACAAGGCGGAGGGTCGGCTCGATGCACCGCTGGCCGCGCTCGATCGCGCGTTGAGCGAGGCCACGGAGGCGCAGGCCCAGCTCGAGATCGCACGCGACGCGCTCGAGTTTGATCCGGCCCGGCTGGAGGAGATCGAGGAGCGGCTGTTCGCGCTTCGGGCGATGGCGCGCAAGCACAACGTCGCCGTGGCGGGGCTCTCGGAACTGGCCGACAAGTTCTCTGCCCAGCTGGCGGCCCTGGACGATGGCGAGGCCGGGCTGAAGAAACTGGCGGCCGCGGCGAAGGCGGCCCGCGCGACTTACGTGGCGGCGGCCGAAACGCTGACGGCCTCGCGGCGCAAGAGCGCGGCGAGGCTCGACAAGGCGGTGGCGGCTGAGCTGGCGCCGCTGAAGCTCGAACGGGCGAAATTCGTGACCGAAGTGGCGGTCCTGCCGGAGACGGAATGGTCGGCCGACGGCACCGACCGGGTTCAGTTCACGGTGTCGACCAATCCAGGTGCGCCGCCGGCACCGATCGCCAGGATCGCCTCCGGCGGCGAACTTTCGCGGTTCCTGCTGGCACTCAAGGTCTGCCTCGCCAAGGCGGGCGACGCGCCGACGATCGTGTTCGACGAGGTCGATTCCGGCATCGGCGGCGCCACGGCCGCGGCCGTCGGCGATCGGCTGAAGCGGCTCGCGAAGGACGTGCAGGTGCTGGTCGTCACGCATTCGCCGCAGGTTGCCGCAGTGGCCGATCGGCATTGGTTGATCCGCAAGACCACGACGCGCACGGCGGCCAGCACCGATCTGCTGGCGCTGGATGCCGAGGGCCGCCGCGAGGAGATCGCGCGCATGCTGTCGGGTGCGGAAGTGACGGTCGAGGCGCGCGCTGCGGCCGACCGGCTGCTGGCGACGGCAAACTAGGAGAACGACGATGTCCCGTGCGGCCAAGGTCGTGGCGGCGCTCGCGGTCGACAAGCTGACCGAGCGGCAGGCGCGGGGCGAACACAAGCGGCTGGCCGAGGAGATCGTCCACCACGACCGGCTGTATCATGAGAAGGACGCGCCGGAGATCTCGGACGCCGAGTACGACAAGCTTCGCCAGCGGCTGAAGGCGATCGAGGCGCGCTTCCCGCAGATCGTCGACATGTTCAGCCCGACGCAGCGGGTCGCGCCGACGCCGACGACGGCCTTTGCGAAGGTGAAGCACGCGCGGCCGATGCTGTCCCTGGACAACTGCTTCACCGACGAGGAGCTGCAGGAGTTCCTCGACCGGGTGCGCCGCGGCCTGGAGCGCGAGACCAACATCGGACCCGAGGACGAGATCGCCTTCAGCTGCGAGGCCAAGATCGACGGCCTGTCGATCAGCCTGCGCTACGAGGACGGCGAGTTCGTGCAGGGCGCGACGCGCGGCGACGGCACCACCGGCGAGGACGTCACGCCCAACCTGCTTACCGTGAAGGACATCCCGCAGACGCTGAAGCCGCACGGCAAGGACGGGGTCCCAAAGTCGATCGACGTGCGCGGCGAGGTCTACATGGAGCGCAAGGCGTTCCAGGAGATGAACGAGCGCCAGGAAGAGGTGGGCGAGAAGACTTTCGCCAACCCGCGCAACGCCGCCGCGGGCTCGCTGCGCCAGCTCGACGCGAGCATCACTGCCAGGCGTCCGCTGCGCTTCTTCGCCTATGCGTGGGGCGAGGCCGAGCCGCGCAGCTGGAAGACCCATACGGAATATCTGAAGCTTCTGCGGCAATGGGGATTCGAGACCAATCCCCTGACGAAGCTCTGCCGCACGCCGGACGAAGTCCGCGCCTTCTACGAGAAGATCGGCGTCGAGCGTCCGTCGCTGCCCTATGACATCGACGGCGTCGTCTACAAGGTCGACCGCATCGACTGGCAGGAGCGGCTGGGCTTCGTGAGCCGGGCGCCGCGCTGGGCGACGGCCCACAAGTTCCCGGCCGAACAGGCGCGGACGCGATTGAACGCGATCAACATCCAGGTCGGGCGCACCGGCGCGCTGACGCCGGTGGCAGAACTGGAGCCGGTGAATGTCGGCGGCGTGATGGTGGCGCGCGCGACCTTGCACAATGCCGACGAGATCGAGCGTCTCGACGTCAGGGTCGGCGACATGGTCACGATCCAGCGTGCCGGCGATGTCATCCCGCAGGTCCTTGGTTTCATCGCCGACGAGCGACCGACGAATGCGCGCAAGTACCACTTTCCCACGCACTGCCCCTGTCCGCTCAAAACCGAGGTGAAGGCCGAGGAGGGCGGCGTCGTACGACGCTGCTCTGGCGGGCTCGAATGCCCGTTCCAGCAGGTCGAGCGCCTGCGCTACTTCGTGTCGCGTAACTGTTTCGACATCGAGGGGCTGGGCGGCACGCACATCGAAAATTTCTTCAACGACGGTCTGCTCAAGGTCCCGGGCGACATCTTCCGCCTGCACGAGCACGAAGCCGACCTCAGGAAGCGTGAAGGCTGGGGCGATCTCTCCGTGCGCAACCTGCTGGCCGCCATCGAGGCCCGCCGGACGATCTCGCTCGATCGCTTCATCAACGCGATCGGCATTCCCCTGATCGGCGAGGCCACCGCGAAGATCCTGGCGCAGGAGTACGGCGATGCCGATACCTGGCTGGCGGGGATGCTGGCCGCCGTGAAGGAGCGCGAGGCGCACCCCGAGCCTGCCAAGAAGGAGAAGGCCGCCGAGACGGTCGGACCGAGCTACGGCCGGCTGTGCAACATCGAGCAGATCGGCGTCACGACGGCGGATGCGATGTGCGCCTTCTTCGGCGAAGGCCACAATGTCGAGATCATCCGTGACCTGCTGAAGCAGCTCGAGGTCCAGCGGGTCGAGCGGCGCGTCGTCGCCGCCGATGCCAAACTCAAGGACAGGATCGTGGTCTTTACCGGCGAGCTTTCGACCATGACTCGCGATGCCGCCAAGGCGCGCGCCGAGGAACTGGGCGCCAAGGTCACCGACTCGGTCTCGAAGAAGACCAGCCTCGTCGTGGTCGGGGAAAACGCTGGCTCGAAGGCCCGCAAGGCCGCCGAACTGGGCATCCAGACGATGACGGAAGAAGAGTGGGTGAAGCTGAGCCAGTAGTTTTGCGTGCAGCAACGATCGACATTGGAGCGCGCAACTCCAGTTGCGCTCAAGCATCTTTGATCAGCAAGACATGAGCGCAACTGGAGTTGCGCGCTCCATTGAAGCAGCTCGAGAAGTATTCGCCGCGCTGCGCGGTTTCGGCTTCCCGGATCAGATCGCCCGCGTCGCCTCAGTGAGCCACGCACGCGTCGCTTCATCGACATTCGGGCCGACCGTCTCGCGCACCCGGCGGTGATAGTCGTTGAGCCACTGGCGCTCGGCCTCCGTCAGCAGGCCCGTCTCGATGCAGGCGAGGTCGATCGGCGCCAGGGTCAGCGTCTCGAACTCGAGATAGCGGCGGTCGGCACCCTCGATCTCGGCCTCCTTTACGGCCACGAGATTCTCGATGCGGATGCCGTAGGCGCCGGTCTTGTAGTAGCCAGGCTCGTTGCTGACGATCATGCCGGGCTGCAGCGCGACCGAATTCGGCATCTTGGAGATGCGGTGCGGCCCCTCGTGCACCGACAGATAGGCGCCGACGCCGTGCCCGGTACCGTGATCGTAGTCGAGGCCGACCTGCCACAGCGCGTAGCGCGCCAGCACGTCGAGCTGCGAGCCGGTCGTGCCTACAGGGAAGCGGGCGCTGGCCAGCGCGATGTGTCCCTTGAGGACGCGTGTGAAGCGGTCGCGCATTTCGGACGACGGCGTTCCGACCGCCACAGTGCGGGTGATGTCGGTGGTGCCGTCGCGATACTGGCCGCCCGAGTCCACCAGGTAGAGGCTTCCCGGCTCGAGCGTGCGCTCGGTCGCCTCGGAGGCCCGGTAGTGGACGATGGCGCCGTTGGCGCCGGCGCCGGAGATGGTATCGAAGCTGAGGTCGCGCAGCTTGCCGGTCTCCTCGCGCAGAGCCTGCAGCCGGTCCGACACTTCGATCTCGCGCAGGTTACCGGCGCTGGACTTGTGATCGAGCCAGTTCAGAAAGCGGCTGACCGCGGCGCCGTCGCGGCGGTGGGCGACGCGAATGCCTTCCAGCTCGACGGCGTTCTTGCAGGCCTTGGGGAGCGCGATGGGGTCGGCGTCGCGAACCACCGTCGCGCCCGTAGCCTGCAGGCGTGTCGCGGCCCAGTAAGGCGCGGTCGAGGGTTCGAGCAGGACGCGCTTGCCGAGCTTGCCCAGCATGTCGAGCGCGCTGCCCAACTCCTCCGGGGGCGCCAGCGTCACGGCGTTGCCCAGCCAGGAAACGGTGCGGTCGGGGATCTTGCGGCGGTCCATGTAGAGATCGACATGCCCGTCGCTGTGGATCAGCGCGAAGCCCAGCGCGAAGGGCGTGCGCGGAACGTCGCCGCCGCGCACGTTCAGCAGCCAGGCGATCGAATCGGGGGCGGTGATCAGCGCTACGTCGGCGTTCCGGCCGGCCAGGATCGAGGCGATGCGGGCGCGCTTGCTCTCGCTGGTCTCGCCGGCGAACTCGACCGGATGCGGCAGGACGGGCGCCAGCGGCGCCGGCGGCCGTTCCCGCCACACCGAATCGACCGGATTGGACTCGACGGCTATGAAGTTGCCGCCCGCTCGCTGGCAGGCACGGGCGAAGCGATCGTAGCCATCCACCGTCTGCAGCCAGGGGTCGAAGCCCAGCCGGCCGCCCTTGGGCAGGTTCTCGGCAATCCACTGCTCGGCCGACTGTTCGGGAATCTGGTGAGGCACGAAGGCCGCGACATCGACCTGGTCCCGAACGGCGAGCGTGTAGCGTCCATCGATGAAAATGGCCGCGCGGTCCGCCAGCACGATGGCGAGCCCCGCCGAGCCGCTGAAGCCGGTGAGCCATCCCAGGCGCTGTGAGCGGCGCGGCACGTATTCGCCCTGATGCTCGTCCGCCCGGGGCACGACGAATCCGTCCAGTCCGCGGCGCTTCAGTTCGGCGCGCAAGTCGGTGAGGCGTGAAGCCGGCGCAGGGCTCGCCTGCAGCCCGTCGTCGGCGGCTGCCAACTCTGCCCGCCACTTGCACAATGCCGTGGTCAATTCGGCGTCAGCAGCCGGATCGATCAGCTCGACCCATTCCGGGCCGGAGAGATTTTCGGGGGCGGCGGCTACTCCGCGCATCAAGTCGCCGAGGCTGGCGGGGGCAATGCCGCGTCCACGGCCGTGGAGGAGGGCGATTATGTCGTCTGGAGCAGTCGTCATGATGGAGGGGACCCTACGCGGCGCGATAGTTTGGATCAAACGAAGCAATAATCTTTCGTTCGCAAGCATGGAATGCTTTGGGTTGCGTTGCCATGCGGTGAATGCATATCGAACCTTCAGAGTCCGCACTTATTGTTGCGACTCAAGGCTCTATATTTTCTAGGTGCAGTGCAGCATCGACTATCGCGCTGCACAATTGAAGGAGAAACACATGATGACCCAGCCGATTCGGACCTTTGAGGATCTGACCAGCGAAACTGCGCCGGCGGGGGGGAACGCGAATACCAAGATCAGCTTCACCCTTGATGATCGCCGCCTGCTCGAGCTGCGCGCCCGTTACGCGCGTGCGGAATGGCTGGCCAACGCAATGGGT
The DNA here is from genome assembly GCA_017990895.1 of Reyranella sp. Taxonomy (GTDB): domain Bacteria; phylum Pseudomonadota; class Alphaproteobacteria; order Reyranellales; family Reyranellaceae; genus Reyranella. The sequence goes on along the minus strand of JAGNNA010000069.1, from coordinate 9,121 downwards.
GACTTGATCCTGTGGGCCGGGCGCGTGTACGACCGCGCCGTCGGCGGGATCAAGGCCGATCTCAAGCTCCGGGCCGCCGAGGCCCAGCTCCACCGCATGAGCGATCGCGAACTGTCCGACCTGGGCCTGTGCCGGGCAGACATCAATTTCGCCATTTGCGAGGCCGCCGAGGGCGTCACCCCGCAGTTCGAGCGTGCGGGCGAGCGGTTCGCCGCGGCCAACCAGAACCTGCGCCGCGCGGCGTAGCCGATTGTTGAGTAGCGTAAGCGTAAGCGTACGAGGGCCGGCGAAAGCCGGCCCTTTCGCTTTTGGGGTTCAGCTTCGGCGCAGGACCAGGCTACGCCACCAGGCGCCGCCCGTTTCCAGATCGATGCGGCGTTCGAAGCTGAAGCCGCATCGTTCATAGCCGCTGAGGATGCCCGCCGCCTGCTCGACCAGCAAGCCGCTCAGCAGCACGCGCCCGCCGGGGCGCACCGCCGCGCCGAATTCCTCCGCGAGATCGAGCAAAGGCCCGGCGAGAATGTTCGCCACCACTAGGTCGTAGCGCCCGCGGCCGGCCAACTCGCCGGCCTGCAGGCCCGAAGACACGAAGAAGGAGCAGAGCTCGGGGACACCGTTCAGCGCCGCGTTTTCCCGTGCGACTTCCACCGCCTCGGCATCGTTGTCGCCGCCGGTCACCGGCCGCTTCCAGAGCTTCGCCATGGCAATGGCCAGGATGCCGCTGCCGCAGCCCACGTCGACGGCGTTGACCGTCTCGGCTGGATCAAGGGTCGCCAGCATCTCGAGACATCCGCGCGTCGTGGCGTGCGTGCCGGTGCCGAAGGCGAGGCCGGCGTCGATGCGCAGCGGCAGAAGATCCGCCGGCTTCCCTTCGGGCACATGCGACGGATGCACCCAGAAGGGGCCGACGGCGAAGGGCCGGAACGAGCGCTGGTTCTCGGCCAGCCAGTCGATGTTGGGCAGCTCTTCCCACGCCCAGTGGGGCACGTCGAGGCCGAGCGCCCGTGCCGCGGCCTCGATGGCCGCCTCGACCAGTGCCTCATCTCCTTCGCCGAAAATGTCGATGCGCCAGGGACCGTCGCGCGAGACCTCGCAGCTCGCGACGATGAAGCCTTCCTCGCCCAGCCGTTCCTCCAGCAGGGTTTCCCAATCGGCGCGCTGCGCCGCCGGCGCAATAAAGCCCGCCTTGCGTACTTTGTTCATGCCGGAAGGAAGAGCATGCGCTGGGGGGGCAAGTCCACGCCGACATGGTCGCCGACGGCGCGCAATTCATTGCCGGACTGGAACGGCGTCTCGATCAGCACCTCGCTGTCGCCGATGTGCACGGCATAGCGGACGGTGGCGCCGAGGAATTCGCGGTGGGTGACCGGCCCGCGCAGCGACGCGCTTTCGGGCGACGTCAGGGCGGCGTGCTGCGGCCGGAAGACCAGGCGCTTGCCGGCGGGAATCGGCACGCCGCACCGCTCGTCGAGGATGTTGGCCGAGCCCAGGAAGTTGGCGACGAATAGATTGGCCGGGTTCTCGTAGAGCTCCATCGGCGTGCCGACCTGCTGGACTCGGCCGGCGTCCAGCACGGCGATGCGGTCGCAGATCGTGTTGGCTTCCTCCTGGTCGTGGGTCACGAAGATCGTCGTGAGGCCGAGTCGCTGCTGCAGCGACCGCAGCTCGCGGCGCACGCTCACACGCATCTTGGCGTCGAGGTTCGACAGCGGCTCGTCGAGCAGCAGCACCTTGGGTTCGATGGCGATGGTGCGCGCCACGGCGACGCGCTGCTGCTGGCCGCCCGAGAGCTGCGTGGGCCGCCGCTCGGCATAGGCCGAGAGGCCAACCAGTTCGAGCGCCTGCGAAACGCGCCGGTCGATCTCGGCGCGCGGCAGGCGCCGCTCCTCCAGCCCGAAGGCGACGTTCTTCGCCACCGTCATGTGCGGCCACAGCGCATAACTCTGGAACACCATGCCGACGTCGCGCTTCCACGGTGGCAGCGGCGCCACGTCCTGGCCGTCGAGCAGCACCTTGCCGGTCTGGGCCTGGGCAAAGCCCGCGATCAGCCTCAGGAGTGTGGTCTTGCCGCAGCCCGAGGGGCCCAGGAAGGCGAAGAATTCGCCGGGCCGGATCGAAAGGGCGACGTCCTTCAGGACATGCGTCGCCCCATAGGAAAGGTTGACCCCCGTGATCTCGATGCCCACGGCCCGGGCCGGCTTCGACATGGTCATGTCCGTCATATATCGAGGCCCCGGGCCCGTTGCGAGCGATCGACCGCGAGCTGCGAGAGCCACATGCAGATCGCCACGATGAGCACGGCGATCACGCCCAGCGCCGCGCCGGCGCCGCGTCCCGCCGGCGTCTGCATCAGGACGTAGAGGCCATAGGCCAACGGTGCATCCGAGTTGGACTGCACGAGGATCAGCACGGCCGAGAGCTCGACCGCGGCGGTGGCGAAGCTGGTGACGAAGCCGGCCAGCAGCCCGCCGGTCATCAGCGGGATCACCACGCGCCGCACCGTGCGCGCCTTGGTAGCCCCGAGATTCTCCGCCGCTTCCTCGAGCGAGATCGAGATCTGCTGCAGGGCGGCGTAGGCGGCGCGTAGCGCGTAGGGCAGGCGGCGGATGGCGATGGCCAGCACGATCACGATCCAGAGGGTGGCGAGCGGCGTGCCGTCGGGCAGACTGACGCCGTAGAAGGCGCGCAGGTAGCCGATGCCGAGCACCACGCCGGGCACCGCGAGCGCAGTGCTGGCGGCCCAGTCGAGCCACTGCCGCCCGGGCAGGCGCGTGCGCAGCACGAGATAGGCGATGGCGCCGCCGATCACGACGTCGATGGTGGCGGCGAGACCGGCGTAGAGCAGCGTGTTCTTGATGTAGACCGAGCTGTCGCCCAGCACGCGCGTGTAGTGGGCGAGCGTGTAGCCGTCGGGCAGCGGACTGAAGGACCAGACCGTGGCGAAGGAGAGGAGCACCAACCCGACATGCGGCGCCAGCACCAGCGCCAGGATCAGGATCACGACGCCATAGGCCAGCACCTGCTCGCGCGGCCGCAGCTGGCGTCGTGCGAGACCGCCGCCGCCGCGCTGTGTCGTGGCGTAGTCCTTGCCTTTCATGACCAGGGCCGTTGCCCACATGGTCGCCACGGCCACGAGGATCAGCACGACGGAGATCACGTAGCCCATCGGATCGTCGATGCCGATCGAGGTGATGCGCAGATAGGCCTGCGGCGCCAGCATCTCCTTGACGTTCAGCAGCAGCGGCGTCGCCACGTCGTCGAAAACCTTCACGAACACCAGGCTGGCGCCCGCGATGTAGCCGGGTAGCGCGAGCGGAAGCGCGATGCGGCGGAACAGGCGCAGCCCGTGCGAGCCCAGGTTCTGCGCCGCCTCCTCCATGCTGCGGTCGATGTTGCGCAGGGCGGCCGAGAGATTGACGAGGATGAACGGGAAATAGTGTATCGCCTGCAGGAAGATGACGCCGTTCAGCCCTTCCATGAAGCCGATCTTGAAGTCGAACCATTCGTCGAGCAGCAGGTTCACCGAGCCGTTGCGGCCGAACAGGAGCTGCATCGCCACCGCGCCGACGAAGGGCGGCATGATCAGCGGCAGGAACCCCAGTGTCTGCACCAGCATGGCGCCGCGGAATTCGAACCGAGTCGTGAGATAGGCCAGCGGCAGCGCCAGCACCGAGGCCCAGACGACCGTCATCCCCGATACGTAGACCGAGTTCCAGAACGAGCGCACGAACAGGTCGGTGCGCCTGAAGTCGAGGAAGTTCACGAGCGTCAGCCCGCCGCCGCCCTTCTCGGTGAAGGCGACATAGACGACGGTCGCCACCGGCACGATCAGGAACACGCCGAGAAAGAGCGCAATGGCGAGCGCGAGGAGGTATTGGCCTCTCAGGACCCGCCTCCCCAGTCAAATGGGGAGATGCCCCTATAATCAGGGGCGGAGGGGTCATGAATCGTGACCCCCAACGCGATGACCCCTCCGCCCGCGTGAGACGCGGGCACCTCCCCAGATGACTGGGGAGGTGGGTGATACGAGTCCCGCACTAGCGCGCCAGCTTCAGCGCCTCGTCGGCCTTGGCCTTGGCCGCCGCGTACTTCTCCTTGGCGAAGGCGGCCCACTGCTGCTCCAGTTCGGCCTGGCGCGCCGACTTTTCCTTGGCCCCGGTGAAGGCGGCCTTGATCTCGGGCGAGGCGGCCTGCGACGCGGTGATCGGCATGGCGGCGATCAGGTCGCGGGCTTCCTTCGCGAGTGCGCGGGCCTCGGCATTGTCCTTCTTCTTAAGTGCGGCATCGACCTCGTGCAGCACCTTCGTCACGGCCTTCAGCGGCTCGAGCTGGAAGGTGATGAGCTGGTCGAACAGCGTGTCGACGGCGGCGGTGCGGCCTTCCGACAGCTCGGCGTTGAAGGTCAGCAGCCCCTGCAGGTTCTTGTCCTTGAAGGGGTTGGGATAATCGGCCGGCGCCTTGGCGTAGGTTTCGGGGCGTACCGGCAAGCGGCGGATCGTCGGTTCGAGCAGGACCTCCTGGCCGGCGGGCGACAGCAGGAACTCGATGAAGGCCTCGGCGCCGGCCTTGTTGGGCGCGTTGGCGACCACGCCGACATTGGCCGGCACCAGCGTCGTCACCGACGGATAGACGAACTTCACCGGGAAGCCCGCGCCCTGCGAGGAGAAGGCGAAGAAGTCGATGACGATGCCGTATCCGACCTGGCCCGAGTTCACGGCTTCCGGCACGCCGAACGAGCGGTCGGTGACGGTGCGCAGGTTGCCGGCGATGTCCTTGGTGGTGCGCCAGCCCTTGTCCCAGCCCTCGCCCTGAAGGATCGTCTCGATCGTGAGGTGTGTCGTGCCCGAGCGCGAGGGCGCCGAGATCGACACATGGTCGAAGTAGGGCGCCTGCGCGAGGTCCTGCCATTCCTTCGGCGTCGGCAGCTTGTTGGCCTTCACATAGCGCTCGTTCCACATGATGCCGTAGCCCGAGGCCGCGAAGCCGGAATAGAAGCCGTCCTTGTCGTTCACCGGATAGGAGCCGACCTTCTCGGCAATGCCGGTCGCCTTGGGCTTGTAGGCCGCCAGCAGCTTCTTGCCCTTCAGCACTTCGAAGGCGTCGGGCGCAGAGGCCCAGAACAGGTCGACCTGGTTGTTGCCCTTGGTCTCCTCGATGAACTTCACGCCGGCATTGGTGTTGCGGTTCTGCACTTCGAGCGTCGCGCCTGGCACGGCCTTCTCGAAGGCCTTCTTGATCGGGTCGGTGACGTCCTTGGAGAAGGACGTGACGACTGTCACCTTGCCGGTCTGCGCGAAGGTGGCGCCGGAGGCGAGCACGAGACCCAGGGCCGAACCGAGGGCAAGGGCAGAGCGGCGGAACATGGCGTTTCTCTCCTGTGATTCTTGCTCAGGCGGCTTCGATGAAACTGTCGAGCACCTTCTTGGGGCCGGCCTTCTCGAATTCGATGTCGAGCTTGTTGCCGTCGACGGCGACGATGAGACCGTAGCCGAATTTCTGGTGGAAGACGCGCTGACCGATGCTGAGATCGACCCGATCGCCCTCGGTGGCACGGCGATCGTCCGCGGTCTCGTCGCGATAGCGGCCGCGGCGGCCGGGGACGCCCAGGCTCTCGTACTCGAAGCCGCTGGCCTGGTCGCGCAGGCCGCCATGGTGACCGGCGGAATAGGTGGCGTAGAGGCCGGCATCGCTGCTCTGGGCGAGCTGGGCGGGCGGCAGTTCGCGCAGGAAGCGCGACGGGATGGCCGCCTGCCACTGGTTGAACACGCGGCGGTTGGCCGCGAAGGAGACGTAGGCCCGCTTGCGCGCCCGGGTCAGCCCGACATAGGCCAGCCGCCGCTCTTCCTCGAGGCCGGCCATGCCCTTGTCGTCGAGCGCGCGCTGGTTGGGGAACAGCCCTTCCTCCCAGCCTGGCAGGAAGACCGTGTCGAATTCGAGCCCCTTGGCGGCATGAAGGGTCATCACGCTCACCATGTCGGTGTCGTCGCGCGATGCCATGTCGGTGAGCAGGGCCACGTGCTCCATGAAGGCCGGCAGCGAATCGAATTCCTGCAGCGCGTTGACGAGCTCCTTCAGGTTCTCCAGCCGGCCTTCCGCCTCGGGGGAACGGTCGACCCGCAGCATGTCGGTGTAGCCCGACTCGTCGAGCATGGTCTCGACCACCTCGACATGGCTCATGCCGTCGAGCATCGCACGCCAGTGCTCGAATTTGCGGATCAGGTCGCCCAGCGACTTGCGCGGCCGGGCCTTCAATTCGTCGGTCTCGAGCGCCCGCCGTGTCGCCTCGAACAGCGAGATCTTCTGCGTGCGCTGGATCAGCCGCAGCGTCCGCAGCGCCGATTCGCCCAGACCCCGGCGCGGCGTGTTGTAGATGCGCTCGAAGGCGAGGTCGTCGTCGTGCTGGATGGTGACGCGGCAGTAGGCCAGCGCATCGCGGATCTCCTGGCGCTCGTAGAAGCGCGGCCCGCCGATCACGCGATAGGGCAGGCCCATGGTGATGAAGCGCTCTTCGAACTCGCGGGTCTGGAAGCCGGCGCGGACCAGGATGGCGATCTGCGAGAGCCGGTGCTTGTCGCGCTGCAACGCCTCGATCTCTTCGCCGATCGTGCGGGCTTCCTCGTCGCCGTCCCAGACGCCGCGCAGCGAGATGCGCTCTCCTTCCTTGGCGTCGGTCCACAGTGTCTTCCCGAGCCGGCCTTCGTTATGGGCAATGAGGTGGGAGGCGGCGGCCAGAATGTGCGGTGTCGAACGGTAGTTGCGCTCCAGCCGGACGATGGTGGCGCCGGGGAAATCCTTCTCGAAGCGCAGGATGTTGCCGACCTCGGCGCCGCGCCAGCCGTAGATCGACTGGTCGTCGTCGCCGACGCAGCAGACGTCCTGCGTGCCCTGCGCCAGCAGCCGCAGCCAGAGATACTGCGCGACGTTCGTGTCCTGATACTCGTCGACCAGGATGTGCCTGAAGCGGCGATGATAGGCCGCCAGGATGTCGGGATGCTTCTGCCAGAGCGTGACGCAGTGCATCACCAGGTCGCCGAAATCGACGGCGTTAACCTCGGCGAGCCGCTCCTGGTACTGACGGTAGATGTCGGCCGCGCGGCCGCCGGCGAATTCGCCAGCCTCGTCGCCCGAGACTTTCTCCGGCGTCAGCGCGCGATCCTTCCAGCGCTGGATGATGCCGGACAGGATCCTGGCCGGCCATTTCTTGTCGTCGATGCCCTCGGCTTGCAGCAGCTGCTTGATCAGCCGGGTCTGGTCGTCGGTGTCGAGGATGGTGAAGTTGCTCTTGAGGCCGATCAACTCGGCATGCCGGCGCAGCACCCGCACGCCGATCGCATGGAAGGTGCCGAGGAACATCCCGTCCGCCGCGCCGCCGATCAGGCTCGCCACGCGGTCGAGCATTTCGCGGGCTGCCTTGTTGGTGAAGGTGACCGCGAGGATCTGCGAGGGGCGGGCCTGGCCGGTGAGCAGCATATGGGCGATGCGGGTAGTCAGCACCCGGGTCTTGCCGGTGCCGGCGCCCGCCAGCACCAGCAGCGGGCCGCCGGCATGGGTGACGGCCTGACGCTGCTCGTCGTTCAGACCTTCCAGATGGGTGGTGGACGTGACGGCGCGCCGCGCCGGCACGGGATCGGCCGGAACGGGGTCATCCGTGATTTCGAACGGATCGGCGGGGGGCGCCATGCACCGTCATATAGCAATCGCGATGGCGGACGCCTATCTTTGAGAGTGTGGACGCGCGTGGTGCGCGGCGGAGGTGAGCGGATGGCCCGAGGGTTGAACGGTTCCGCGAACGGGTCGGGCCATTGGCCTCCGCCCGGCGACGAGGGCGTGGTCGCCCGCACCCCCGGCGGTGGCTCCAACCTGCCGCCTGCGGTCGCGGCGGCGCTGCCCGCCGTGGTCGGCGTCAAGACCACCATTCCAGAGAGCCGCCGCTCGGCCCAGACTTTGGGCACGGAGCGTGAAGGACACGGCATCCTAATCGACGACGAGGGCCTGGTCCTCACCATCGGCTATCTGATCATGGAAGCCGACACGGTCACGATCACCGACATCGAGGGCAACGAGACGGCCGCCCGCATCGTCGGCTACGACTATGAAAGCGGCTTCGGCCTCGTGCGGACGGAAACTCCGGTCCCGCTGAAGCCGATGCCGTTCGGCGATTCCGATTCCCTCGCCCTGCGTGGCGAGGCCTATGTCGCGGGCCTGGGCGGCGAAAAGGCGGCCCTCAAGGTCAAGATCGCCGGCCGGCGCGAGTTCGCCGGCTACTGGGAGTATCTGCTCGACAGCGCCATCTTCACGGTGCCGGCCTATCCGCTGTGGGGTGGCTCGGCCCTGATCAGCCAGCGCGGCGAACTCCTCGGCGTCGGCTCGCTGCTGGTGCAGGAAGCGCTGGGTCCGGGCTCTCCAGCCTTCCCCGGCAACATGTATGTGCCGATCAACCGGCTCAAGCCGATCTTCGGAGAGCTGGTTTCCACCGGACGCCTGTCGACACCACCGCGCCCTTGGCTCGGTGTCTACACGGTCGAGCATATGGGCCAGCTCGTGGTTGGCGGCATTTCCGACGGCGGGCCCGCCGACCGCGCCGGCCTGCAACGCGGCGACATCCTGCAGGCGCTGAACGGCGAGGTGCTCGACGATGTCGGGGACTTCTATCGCAAGCTCTGGGCGATCGGCCCGGCGGGCTCGGTGGTGAAGCTGCGGCTGGAGCGCGACGGCGACGCGTTCGACGTCAGCGTGCGCACCGGCGATCGCGCCGCCTATCACAAGTACGGGAACGACTGACCCGCCTGTGCATAGCCACGCTTTGACTCAAGCGCCGAGCGCTGCATAGGTTCCGGTCGAGCGATAACGGGGAGACATCGATGGCCAAGGCGTTCGCCTCGCAGGCGGATATGACGGACAAGAAGATTACCTTCAGCCGCCTGTCCGAACATGCCTACGCCTTCACTGCGGAAGGCGATCCCAATACCGGTATCGTGATCGGCGACGACGCGGTGATGGTGATCGACGCGCAGGCGACGCCCAGGATGGCCGAGCAGGTGATCGAGCGCATCCGCACCGTCACCGACAAGCCGATCAAGTACGTGGTGCTGACTCACTATCATGCCGTGCGCGTGCTGGG
>JAGNNA010000394.1 GCA_017990895.1 Reyranella sp. | reverse complement strand
TTTTGTCATCCGGGTCACCAAACGCGCCGGCCTCATACATTCGGCCTATCGCAGTCCCAATTTGAGGGCGCTTGGCAACGTCTCTCGCAACGCCGTACAGGCGCATTCGAGCCTCGACCACTACCGAGGTAGCCTCGCGCTCGACAACGGCCCTGGCGCGGCTGATCTGGCCCGTATGCGTGCGGGCGGCATTCTTGCGCTTGCGGCCTGCTCGGCTCATAGGCTGATTTCCTTCGCGTACAGCAGTTCCAGCGTCCGACCGATTTCGACGCGCTCAAATGCGCCCGCAATTTCCGCCTCGGCCTCCCATCGTGATTTCGACGTTTCCGAAGCCGATCGAAAGCACGCGATCGACGGCCGGATCCGGGAGCCAGACCGCGGCGCCCAAGTCTGGCGCTCAAGCACGTCAATCGCGGCACCCGCCATTCCGGACGGGCGGGGCGACTCCCACGTGATTTCTTGAGCAGCTTTGATTGCGGCCTCGGCCGCCTCTTTCGGGGTCATGCCTGCGCCCTCATGGAATTAACCCGTGCGCCGGAGATGAGGCGCGCCACCCGTGCAGCCCGATCCGCCTCGCTCTCGCTGCGGTGTCCGGGGTCAGGACGTTCCCAAGCGCTCACGACGGCCTTGCATGCGGCGAGGTAGTGCGGCCGGTCCCGCTCCATCTTCTGCCGCTGCGCAGCGTTCGCCTGCCGGTGCTCGAACAGGTATTGGCGGGCGGCGACCAGAACCGGCGGCGGGGCTGTGTTGCGAACGACTGGGGCCATCCGCTCCCGCTCGGCCTTCCAATCGCGATCCGGGGCAGACAAAACCGCCTCGACGCACTCGGCGATCGAGGGGAAATACCGGCTTTTGCGGGTCCGGATGATAGACTTGGCCGCGAACGAAAGCTGATAATCCGTCGCACCGGCAAGTTCGGCCTCAAGCGCCGCAACGAATGAGTCATCGTCATTCACGTCCAACTTGAAGACCCCGACAAGTGGCTTCATGAAATTATCGAAGAACTTCATTTTGCCACCTGTTCCTTTTGATTGTACTTTTGTTCGAGCTTCTTCACAAGTTCGCGCTGCTTTGCCCACTGGTCAAACTTGGCTGGCGGGTCGGCGCCGCTGATGCCGACAACGACCGGGCGATTACGCCGCTCGTGCCAGTCGACGATGGCTTCCCGGAAGTACTCCCACGATCGGGCCGGGCGCCGCATCCTCGCCGCTGCCGCCTTGATGGCGGGCAGGATGTCCAATTCGAGGTCCATCCCGGCTTCCATCAGGCCGAGGATAGGGGCCAGCGAGAGAAGGCCCGAGCTCGGGTCGGTCTCGTACCCAGCGGCTTCCCGGCAAGCCTGCTCGAGCCTGTCCAAGCGCTCGCGCGCGCTAAGCCCAGCATCTTTGTTATTTGTTACTTGTTCTCTTATTATTTGCGCCGGTTTCACACTCACGACTGCGCCATTTACTGCGCCGCGAGCGCGCCAAGTTTCGTCATTTTCCGTTTCGTGGCAATCACTTGACCGCGCCGGTTTCTGCGCCGTTGAGTGCGCACACGAGTGCGCCGCTTCTGCGCCGCTTCTGCGCCGTTCAGTGCGCCGAGAATTCTGATATTTGTCGTAATTACAAATGGTTATCCGCGTCACTGACTGCGCCGCGTCGATCAGCACAAGCGCGTCATCCCCGCCCGCAGCGAGGCGAGACAGAAACCTCCGCACGCTCGTTTCCGGCCACTTCCAGCGAGTGGCTAGGAAGCGCAGAGAGCATGCGATCTGCCCGCGGTCGATCTGCAGCACGGCTCGGCCGGCACGCACCGTCATAGGCTTCCAGGCCGCCTCCGCGATCATCCACAGCCACGCCTCGCGCTCTGTGAACGGCTCTGGCGCGAACATCGGATGGTCAAATACACCCCGGTCAACGGAGACAAATCCGCGCTCGCTCATGCCAACACCCCCTTTCGACGCCCCGTGCGGATAAGCCACTCGGTTACACTTTCCCCGTCGCGGCGTTCGGTCAGCCACAGCGCTCTCAACGCCTCTACGCATGCGTAATACTCGCGCGCTGGGTCGGTCATAGCCCAAGCCCCCCTTGCAAAGGCTTCGGGGGCGGCTCAATAAACATGTCAGGTTGCTTGGCGGCGTCCTCAATGCGTCGGCACGCAATGTCAAAATACCGCTGGTCGATCTCGATCCCGATGAAACGGCGGCCGAGCTTTACGGCGGCAATGCCCGTGGTGCCGGAGCCCATGAAGGGGTCTAGGACTGTCTGCGCAGATGGAACCTTATCCACGCACCAGCGCATCAGCTCGATTGGCTTTTGTGTCGGGTGGACTTTCCCGCCGTCCATGCCCATCGGTCGCATACGGAAGATACGGGCAACCGAATCAAGATTCGTCCACGCCATCTCAAATTCGGCAAAGTCGCGACCATCGTTATTCTTGTCCCACACCAATAAGCAGCGCGTCGGAGGCAGGTCAAAATAGTTACCGCCCCATACGATAGCCGGCACCCCGTAGCCCGGTAGCCAAGACATATCGGCGGGTTCGTCGTCCCATGTACCGCCGCCCATACCCCTACTTACGGCTAAGCGATTGCTGCGCGTAATTCCGATCCCATACGGCGGGTCTGTCACCACCGCGTCGACCTTGCCAAGCGTCGGCAAAATCTCCCGGCAGTCGCCGCGATACAGGGTTACGCGCCCGTCCAGCAATTCGACGCGCTCGCTCATGGCCCGGCCTCCCACACCATCTCGGCGCTCGACCGCATGAGGCTTGCGCGCTCGCAGCGCCGGTCGCTCACGACCCGCTGCCAGTGGTACGGAGACAGGTCGGACAGGCTGTCCTCGTAGTCCGGCGGGGGTGCGGCGTGGTGCTCGGCCAGCGACGCGAGGAGGCGCAGGGAGACTTGCGCGCTCTCGATCCTGATGTAGGCTTCACGAGCCTGCGGGACCTTGCTCTTGGTGACCATTCCGCCGAGACGGTCGGCAGCCTGCCGCAGCGCCTTGACACGCTCGGCGCGCTTGCGAAGCCTCCGGGCCATCTGCTCTTGGCGAATCCATGCCCGTTCGATATAGGATCCTGGCTCGGTCATTTCCGGTCCTCCTTACGGCGCAGCAGAGACGCGGCCACGTAGGCGACGCCTAGCTTGAGCCGGTCGATATCCCATTGCTTTCCGGAGAGTTGGCCGGCGCGGACCTGGTGCCCGTAGTCACAGGCGCGCCAAAGGCATCCGGTGTCCTGGTGGCACTCAGCGAGGTAGATGGCATCGGACAGAGCGGGCGCGGGGTCAGCCATTGGCGCCCTCGATCCTCTGCGACACCGCACGACGCCAAGCCGGCGGGTCTCCCATCCATCTCGCAGTCGCGTCCCTGTCGTCAGCGCCGCCGTCCCTGCGAGGGTCGTAGATCGGGTCGCGCTTGACGGGCTTCTCGGTGCCTTTGCGGTATTCTCGCTTGCGCTTAGGCGTGCAGTCACTCTTGCGCTTCATGCTGCCGGCTCCACATCAACAGCGGAAAACATCCCGGCCTCGCGCGCGATCCGGCGCTCGGCCATGGCGACATAATCAGAATTAAGTTCGATCAGAATGGCCGAGCGCTGCAGGCGACCCGCAACTAGGCCAGTGGTGCCGGCGCCACCGAACGGGTCGAGCACGGTCCCGCCAGCCGGGCAGCCGGCGAGGATGCAGCGCTCAGCAAGCTCCGGCGGGAACGTCGCGAAGTGGGCCTCCGGGAACGGCCGCGTCGCGATCGTCCAGACGTTGCGCGCGTTGCGCTTGGCGCCGCGCGGGACATCGTCCAGGCCGGATTGATCGCTGGTCTCGTATTGAGCGTGGCGTGGCGGCAGGCCGCGGACCCGCTTGTTGCCAACTGCCGTCCGCTTCCCGACTGCGCCGTTGTCGATTTTGCCGCCTGTATAGGAGCCACCGCGGAAGCCGTTCGCGTCTTCGTCGCCCGTGCGGCCCTCGCTGATCGCGTCAGCGTCGTAGTGGTAGCGCTCCGATTTCGCGAATAGGAACACCATCTCGTAGGCCGATGTCGGCCGGTCGGTGACGCTCTCCGGCATCGGGTTCGGCTTCGCCCAGACGATCGCGCTGCGCAGGTACCAGCCGTCGGCCTGCAAGGCGAAGGCAACGCGCCAGGGGATGCCGATCAGGTCTTTGGGCTTGAGCCCTTGCATATCGAACCGACGTGGCTCGAATTTCTGATGCCCGATATTCTGAAGGTCGCGGTTAGGCCCGAGACGGCTTTTGCCGGCTCCGCCGGACCCCTTGACGGTGCTCGCATAGCTGTCACCCAAGTTCAGCCACAGGGTCCCGTCGTCCCGAAGGACCCGCCGCACATCGCGGAACACGGCCACCAGTTCGGCAACGAAGGCATCTGGTGTCTGCTCCAGCCCGATCTGATCGGCCATGCCGTAGTCGCGCAGTCCGAAATACGGCGGGCTGGTGACGCAGCAGTGAACAGACG
>JAGNNA010000068.1 GCA_017990895.1 Reyranella sp. | reverse complement strand
GCAGCATGGTGCGCAGCTGCGCGTCGCGGTTCTGCTCGACGACGAAGACGCGGTCGTGCTCATGGATGAAGTCCTCGACGCTCTGCGCGAAGGGGAAGGAGCGCACGCGGAGCGCGTTGACGTGATGGCCCTCGGCCTCGAGATGATCGAGCGCCTCGTCCATCGCCGGGCTGGTCGAGCCGAAGTAGATCACGCCGAAGCGGGTCGGCTTGGGCGAGGAATAGCGCAGCGGCTGCGGCGCGATCTTCTTCGCGGTCTCCCACTTCTTCTGCAGCCGCTCCATGTTGCGCACATAGACCGGGCCTTCCTCCGAGTAGCGCGCGAACTCGTCCTTGGTCGTGCCGCGCGTGAAGTAGGAGCCCTTGGTCGGGTGCGTACCCGGATAGGTGCGGAACGGGATGCCGTCGCCGTCGACGTCGAGGTAGCGGCCGAAGGTCTTGCCGGCCTCGAGGTCCTCGGCAGTCATCACCTTGCCGCGGTCGAGGACGCGGTTCTCGTCCCAGGCGAACGGCTTGCACAGGCGATGGTTCATGCCGATGTCGAGATCGGTCATGACGAAGATCGGCGTCTGCAGCCGGTCGGCGAGGTCGAGCGCGTCGGCGGTGAACTCGAAGCACTCGCGCGGATCCTCGGGGAACAGCAGCACGTGCTTGGTGTCGCCGTTCGACGCGTAGGCGCAGCCCAGCAGGTCCGACTGCTGCGTGCGCGTCGGCATGCCGGTCGAGGGCCCGCCGCGCTGCACGTTCACCAGCACCGCCGGGACTTCGGCGAAGTAGGCGAGGCCGATGAACTCGGTCATCAGCGAGATGCCGGGGCCGGACGTGGCGGTGAAGGAGCGCGCACCGTTCCAGGCGGCGCCGATCACCATGCCGATCGAGGCGAGCTCGTCCTCGGCCTGCACGATCGCGTACTTGGCCTTGCCGGTTTCCTTGTCGTGCCGGAACTTCTTGCAATGGCTCTGGAACGCCTCGGCCAGCGAGGAAGACGGCGTGATCGGATACCAGGCGCAGACCGTGGCGCCGCCATAGACGGCGCCGAGCGCGGCCGCGCTGTTGCCCTCGACGAAGATGCGGTCGCCGACATTGTCGGCGTGTCGCACCTTGAGCTTCACCAGGTCGGGATCGACATGCTGTTTCACCCAGTCCCGGCCGAGGTTCATCGCCTTGACGTTGGAGTCGATCAGCTTTTCCTTGCCCTTGAACTGTTCGCTGAACAGCCGCTGGATCTGCTTCTCGTCGATGTCGAGCAGTACGGAGAGCGCGCCGACATAGATGATGTTCTTGAAAAGCTGGCGCTGGCGGGGGTCGGTGTAGTTGGCATTGGTGATCGCCGTCAGCGGCACGCCGATCACGTTGATGTCCTCGCGGAACATCGACGAGGGCATCGGCTTGGTCGAATCGTAGAACAGATAGCCGCCGGGCGTGATCTCCTTCACGTCCTCGGCCCAGGTCTGCGGATTCATCGCGACCATCATGTCGACGCCGCCGCGCCGGCCGAGATAACCCTTCTCGGTGACGCGCACCTCGTACCAGGTCGGCAGGCCCTGGATGTTCGAGGGGAAGATGTTGCGCGGGCTGACGGGCACGCCCATGCGCAGGATAGACCGCGCGAAGAGTTCGTTGGCCGAGGCCGATCCGGATCCGTTGACGTTCGCGAACTTGACGACGAAATCGTTAACGGCGGCTATTGCTTGCGGCATGCGTGCTCCGCGTGTGTCATTTCGATGTAATACTTGCGCATGTCCCATGCGCCGGTGGGGCAGCGTTCGGCGCACAGCCCGCAATGCAGGCAGACATCCTCGTCCTTGACCATGACCCGCTGGGTCTTGAGTCCGTCGCCGATATAGAGGTCCTGCGTCGGGTTCATCGCCGGCGCCATCAGGCGCGTGCGCAGGTCTTTTTCCTCACCGTTCTCGGTAAAGGTGATGCAGTCCATCGGGCAGATGTCGACGCAGGCGTCGCATTCGATGCAGAGCTGGCCGCTGAACACCGTCTGGACGTCGCAGTTGAGGCAGCGCTGTGCCTCCTTGAAGGCGAGCTGCGGGTCGAAGCCCAGCTCGACCTCGGCCATGATGTCCTTCAGCGCCTCCTGCTTAGCGCGATGCGGCACCTTGAAGCGATGGTCGATGGTGGGAGCGTTGTCGTAGCTCCACTCGTGGATGCCCATCTTCTGGCTGGCGACGTTGACGCCGGGCGCGGGACGCTCCTCGGGGTTCTCGCCGATCAGCATCTTGTGGATGGAGGTCGCCGCCTCGTGGCCGTGCGCGGCCGCCCAGATGATGTTCTTCGGGCCGAACGCCGCGTCGCCGCCGAAGAACACCTTCGGATGCGTGCTGGCGAAGGTCTTCTCGTTGAGCTGGGGCAGGCCCCACTTGTCGAACTCGATTCCGGCGTCCTTCTCGATCCACGGGAAGGCGTTCTCCTGGCCGATCGCGACCAGCACGTCGTCGCACTCATGGAACTCGTCGGGCTCGCCCGACGGCACCAGCGAGCGGCGACCCTTGTCGTCGTACTTGGCGACCACCTTCTCGAACAGCACGCCTTTGATCTTGCCGCCCTCGTGGCGGACTTCCTTCGGGACGAGCATGTTGAGGATGGGGATGTCCTCGCCGATCGCGTCTTCCTTCTCCCACGGCGACGCCTTCATCTCGTCGAAGCCGGAGCGGACGATGACCTTCACGTCGTCGCCGCCGAGGCGGCGCGCGGTGCGGCAGCAGTCCATCGCGGTGTTGCCGCCACCCAGCACGATCACGCGCTTGCCGACCTTGGTAATGTGGCCGAACGAGACCGAAGACAGCCAGTCGAGGCCGATATGGATGTTGGCGGCCGCTTCCTTGCGGCCGGGCACGTCGAGGTCACGGCCGCGCGGCGCACCGGAGCCGACGAACACGGCGTCGTAGCCCTCAGCCAGGACGGCCTTCAGCGAATCAACCCGCTGGTGGCGGAACTCGACGTTGCCGATGCCGGTGATATAGCCGACTTCCTCGTCGATCACCGACTCCGGCAGGCGGAAGTGTGGGATCTGCGTGCGGATGAAGCCGCCGAGCTTGGGGTCCTGGTCGTAGATGGCGATCTCGTAGCCCAGCACCGCGAGGTCGCGCGCCACGGTGAGCGAGGAGGGGCCGCCGCCGATGCAGGCCACGCGCCTGCCGTTCTTCTCCGGCGCCTTGGGCATCTTGGAATTGATGTCGTCGTCGTCCTTGTAGTCGGCGGCGACGCGCTTCAGGCGGCAGATTGCGACCGGTTCCTTCTTGCCTTTCACGAGGTTCTCGTCCTCGACGCGGCTGCGGCGGCAAGCCGGCTCGCAGGGACGGTCGCAGGTCCGGCCCAGGATTCCCGGGAAGACGTTGGACTTCCAGTTGATCATGTACGCATCGGAATAGCGTCCGTGCGCGATCAGCCTGATGTACTCGGGAACGGGAGTATGGGCCGGGCAGGCCCATTGGCAATCGACGACTTTATGAAAGTAGTCGGGATTGGCGATATCAGTCGGCTTCAACATTAACTCCAGGCGGCAGCGGGAGCAGCGGCGGACAACTCAGTAAACAACGGTTTAGATTACCCTAAACGGGGGCCGCATTGGGGGATTATTACCATCCAGCGTCAAGCGCTAACCATTTGCAATCGTATGGGAAATCCCGCACAGCGGAGAGGGTCTTAGCGCGTTGGTCGGTAGGCGCTGGGAGATGCGCCCGAGGCGCGTCGGAACATGGCACTGAAGGCGCTGACGCTGTCGTAGCCGAGTTCGAAGGCAACCTCGGTGACGGCCTGGCCGCCGCCTAGGCGGCCCATCGCCTCGAGGACACGCGCCTGCTGCCGCCAGGCCCCGAAGGTGAGGCCCGTCTCCGTCACGAACAGGCGCGCGAGGGTCCGGGCGCTCGCATTGGCCCAGCCCGCCCATTCCTCGAGCGTGCGCGGATCCCCCGGCTGGGCGAGCAGCGCCGAGCAGAGGCGATGCAGGCGCTTGTCGCGCGGCATCGGAAGGTGGAGCGGCAGGGACGGTTCGCGGTGCAACTCGTCGAGGATCAGCGCCACGACATGACCGGCCGCGCCGCGCTCGTCATAGTGCACGGGCATTTCGGTAGCCCGCACGATCAGTTCGCGCAGCAGGGGCGATATATGCAGGACGCGGCATATGTCGGGCATCCCGGTCGCCGCGTCCTGGCGCAGATAGAGAGTACGCATCGTCACGTCGCCGGACATGGCGATGGAATGGCGAACGCCGGGCGGCATCCACAGCGCGCGCTGGGGCGGAACCACCCAGACGGCTTCCTCGGTGGAAATGCGCATCGTTCCGGCGGTGGCGTAGATCAGCTGAGCGCGGCGATGGCGGTGCGGCGCGATCTCGAACCCGTCGGCGAAGTCCTTGGGCATGGCCGCGACCGCCCGCGGCACCTGCTGGTAGTCCTCCGGGTCGGTCGACCGGACGGTTTGGCCTTTTCGCGACATTTGTTGGCAACATAGCGCAAGCCAGACAGGCAGACCAAGCCTAGTCTCTGCACCCTGGAGGAACGACAAGATGAGCCACGGCAGTCCCACCTCGATTCTGCTCAACATAGGCCACGCGATGGATCACTGGATCCTGGTGGTCTTCGCCTATTCCTGGGGTGTGATCGCCGGCGTCTGGGGCGTCGAGTGGACCGAGCTCACGCCGTTCAATTACGGCGCCCTGTTCATGTTCGGTGCGGGCTCGATCGTCAGCGGCCGGCTCGGCGACCATTGGGGCCGCTGGATCATGATGGTGATCTTCTTCGCCGGTATGGGCGTGTCGGCGCTCATCATCGCGCTCTGCACCAACAAATGGCAGATCGGTGCGGCGCTGACCCTGATGGGCGCCTTCGCCTCGATCTATCACCCGGTCGGCATCCCGATGCTGGTCCAGAAGGCCAAGAACCCCGGCTTCACGATCGGCGTGAACGGTCTTGCCGGCAACATGGGCATCGCCATTGCGGCCGGCCTCTCCGTCTACATCGCGCAGCGCTTCGGCTGGCAGGCGGCGTTCATCATCCCCGGCGTGATCTGCCTGATCTGTGCCGTCGCCTTCGTGGCCCTGGTGCCGCGCGAAGAGGAAGCGCCCGCCAAGCGCAAGGCCAAGATGCTCGACCTGCCGCCGTCGGTGATGGCGCGCGTCTTCGCCATCATGACCTTCACCGCGGTGACGGGCAGCATCATCTTCAACTTCACGACCAACGGAAACGGCGAATTGCTCGCCAATCGCGCCAAGAACATCGCACAGGATCCGGCGATGCTGGCTACGATGCTGTTCATCATCTTCTCGCTGGCCTCGCTGGCCCAGCTCGTGGTCGGCAAGCTGATCGACCGCTATCCGCTGAAGAACATCTACCTGCCGATCGTGCTGCTGCAGGTGCCGCTGTTCCTGATCGCCTCGCAGGTGGAGGGCTGGGCGCTGTTCCTCACCGCCATCGCCTTCATGCTGCTGGTGTTCGGGGCCATACCGTTCACCGATGCGATGATCGTTCGCTACATCGACGACCGCATGCGCAGCAGGGTCACCGGCGTCCGTCTGGCGATCGGCTTCGGTGTCAGCTCCTTCGTCGTGGCGCTGATCGGTCCGCTCGTGAAGGATGCGGGTTTCCCCGTTCTGCTGTCGGTACTGGCGGGTGTCGCCTTCTGTTCGTTCCTCGCTCTGTCGCTGCTGCCCAGCGAAAAGGACGTGCACGCCATCGCGACGGCGCCCAAGCCGGCCGAATAAAGTCCTGTTCGTAAAAGGACGGCCGCGCATGATTGCGCGGCCGTCGCGCGTTTGCGATCTTGCCTTTCAAACGAAACATCCGAGGGCAGGATCATGATCAAGAGACGTGGCGTATTGGCAGGAGCCGCCGGCTGGACGATCGTCGGAGCTTCGTCGGTGAGGTCGCAGACCTGGCCCAGCCAGCCGATCCGGCTTGTGGTGCCTTACGTGGCCGGCGGGTCGACCGACACGGCCGCCCGCATCGTCGCCGAGAAGCTGTCGGGCATGCTCGGCCAGCAGGTGATCGTCGAGAACAAGGGCGGCGGCAACACCATCATCGGCATGGATGTTGTGGCCAAGGCCAAGCCCGACGGCAACACGCTGCTGCTGGGCGCCGCGACGATGGCGACCAATGTTGCCCTTGGCCTCAAGCAGCCGTTCGATCCTCTCAAGGATTTCCAGATGATCTCGACCCTGGTGGACATCCCGGATCTCCTGGCGATCGACGGCAAGGCGTTGCCGGCGAAGAACTACGCGGAGTTCGCCGAATTCGTGAACAAGCAGCCGCAGCGCGTGCGCTACGCCACGTCGGGCATGGGCAACCAGCCGCACCTGTGGGGCGAACTGTTCCGCACCCGCAACAAGCTCAATCTGGAGAGCGTGAGCTACAAGGGCGCGGCCGACGCCTTGCGCGACGTCATGGGCGGCCACCTGCCGATCATGATCGACGTGGTGCTGCCGACCGGCACTCACGTCGCGGCCGGCCGCCTGACCGGCATCGCCGTCGCGTCGCCCGAGCGCTCGACCGTCTGCCCCGACGTTCCGACCGTCGCTGAACTCGGCATGAAGGACCTCGAAAGTGCGGCCTTCTTCGGGCTCGTGGGGCCGGCCGGCCTCCCGGCCCCGATCGTCGAGAAGCTGAACGCACTCTGTCTGGACACGCTGAAGGACCCGGCGGTGAAGAAGCGGTTCGCAGAGCTCGGCTTCTTCACCACGGGCAGCACGCCGCAGGCCTATCTCGACCGGGTCAAGTTCGAGACCGAACGCTGGACCAAGGTCGTCAAGGAAAACAACATCAAGGTCGAGGGCTAGCAGTCATGGCGTCCGCGTCGGCCGTTCCGGTTCCTTCCTCCCACCTCGACGCCGCGCGCGACGCCGAACCTGCAACCAGGGCTGCCAATACGGCGATGGCGGCGAAGCTGCCCTTTGCCGACACGGCCGACTTCGAGGCCGCGAAGCGCGGTCTGATCGCGACCGTGCCCGAGGGGATCGTGCGCACCGGCGGCGGCACGGTCCTCTGGAACCTGGGCGAATACGCCTTCATCGACGGCGAGCTGGCGCCCGACACGGTCAATCCAAGTCTGTGGCGCATCGCGCGCCTCAACCTCGCCAATGGGCTCTTCAAGGTCACCGACCGGCTCTACCAGCTGCGCGGCTTCGACATCGCAAACCTGACGGTGATCGAAGGCGACAGCGGGCTGATCCTGATCGATCCGCTGACCACTGCGGAGGTCTCGCGCGCGGCCCTCGAGCTCTACTACGCGCACCGGCCCCGCAAGCCCGTGGTCGCGGTGATCTACACCCACAGCCATGTCGATCATTACGGCGGCGTGCGCGGCGTGATCGACGAGGATGACGTCAAGGCGGGCAAAGTGCGGGTGATCGCGCCGGCCGGATTCATGGAGGCGGTGTCGGGCGAGAACGTGCTGGCGGGACCGCCGATGGCCCGTCGCGCACAGTTCCAGTTCGGCACGATGCTGCCGCGCGGTCCCCGTGGGCAGGTCGATGCCGGCTTGGGCAAGAGCGTCGCGCGCGGCACACCCGGGCTGATCGCGCCGACGCAGTCGATCGTGAAGCCGGTCGAAACGCATGTGATCGACGGCGTCGAGATCGTGTTCCAGCTGGCGCCGGAAACCGAGGCGCCGGCCGAGATGCACATGTTCTATCCGCAGCTGGGCGTGCTCAACATGGCGGAGAATGCCTGTCCGCTGCTGCACAACTTCATCCCGCTGCGTGGTGCCGTGGCGCGCGATCCGCGCATCTGGGCCAAGTATATCGGCGATGCCATCGCCCTGTACGGGCCGAAGACGAAGGTTTTGATCGGCCAGCATCACTGGCCGACCTGGGACACGGCGAAGATCATCGATTATCTCGAGGCGCAGCGCGACCTCTACAAGCACATCCACGACCAGACGCTGCGCTACATGAACCGCGGCTGGCGCCCGGCCGAGATCGCCGAGGCGATCGACCTGCCGCCGGGCCTCGCCGAACGCTGGTCGGCGCGCGGTTACTACGGGTCGGTCAGCCACAACGTGAAGGCCGTCTATCAGCGCTATCTGTCCTGGTACGACGCCAATCCCTGCAACCTGCATCCGCTGCCGCCGGCACCGGCCGCGCGGAAGTTCGTCGAATACATGGGCGGCGCCGCCGCGGTGATCGCGCGCGCGCGTGCCGACTTCACCAAGGGCGAGTTCCGCTGGGTCGCGCAGGTCATGAAGGAGGTCGTCTACGCCGAGCCGGACAACACGGAGGCCCGTGCGCTCTGTGCCGATGCGCTGGAGCAGATGGGTTATCAGGCGGAGTCGGCCACTTGGCGCAACGCCTTCCTCTACGGTGCGCAGGAACTGCGGCACGGTGTCTTCCAGATGCCGGTGCGGCCCGGCATGGGCGCCGACACGCTGGCCGGCCTCACCAGCGACGTCTTCTTCGACCTGATGGCCATTCGCCTCGACGCGAAGAAGGCGGCCGGACAGTCGCTGGTCGTCAACTGGCGCTTCACCGACCGCGACGAGACGCTGGTGCTGACGCTGAAGCATTGCACGCTCACGCATCGCATGGGCGAGACGGCGGCGAATGCCGACGTCTCCGTCACGACGACGCGGTCCACGATGGATCAGATCGTCATGCGGAAGCTCACCATTCCCGACGCTCTGGCGAGCGGTGCGTTGAAGCTCGAAGGCGAGATCCCGAAGCTCGGTGCGCTTTTTGCGATGATGGATACACCGGCAGGCATGATGTTCGAGATTCTCACGCCGGGAGAAGGGCGGTAGAGCGAAACGCTTGACAGAACCTCCCGCGTTCCCTGTGATGGGGACAACGAATATTAGAAGTCTATGGGAGGAAAATATGCTCAAGCGCAGAGCTGTCCGCTTCTTGAGTGGGGCGGTCGCCGCCGTCGCCGCATTGGGCATGGCGGTCTCCGCCCAAGCCCAGGAAAAGAAGATCAAGATCGGCGTCATCTACGATCTGACTGGCCCGCTGGCCGGCGGTGGCTCCGAGCTTGGCTATCTCGGCGCCAAGATCATGATCGACAATTTCATCAAGCAGGGTGGCGTCGAGGGCTACAAGATCGAAGCGGTCTATGCCGACGCCCAGAGCAAGCCCGACGTCGCCATCAACGAGGCGGTGCGCCTGATCGAGCAGGAGAAGGTCAACCTCGTGATGGGGTTCTTCTCCTCGGCGCAGTGCGTGCCCGTTGCGGCGCGTGTCGAGCAGCTCAAGAACTTCATGTGGATCACCACCTGCATTTCGACGGGCGTGGTCGAGAACAAGAACCTGAAGTACGTCTTCCGTCCCCAGGCGAGCGGCCAGCAGTTCGGTCTCATGGCCGCCGACATGATCGAGAAGAACGCCAAGGCGAAGTTCGGCAAGGAGCCGAAGGACATGCGCGTCGCCATCGTCCACGAGGACGGTTCCTATGGCGTCGACGTCGCCAAGGGCAATGAGGCGGGTTCGAAGAAGGCCGGCTTCAACGTCGTCATGAAGGAAGGCTATTCGGCGACCGCGCCCGACCTTTCGTCTCTGATAACCAAGCTGAAGCGCGCCCGTCCCGACGTGATCTTCCACACCGGCTACAACCCCGACATCACATTGTTCGCCCGTCAGGCGCGCGAGCAGGGACTGAAGTTCGGCGCCCTGGTCGGTCACGGCGCGGGCTACGGCGTTTACGAGAAGCTGAAGGAGGGCATGGGCAACGACGTCAACTATGTCTTCAACATCGACCCGATCTCGATCTGGCTGGCCAAGGCCGAGGGGCTCAACCCGAAGCTGCCGCCGGTCATCAAGATGGTCGGTGAGGAATACGACAAGATCCGTCCCGGCGTGGCGATCCGCTCGGCCCATGTCGGCATCGCCGCCTCGAACGTCTATGTCTTCTTCACCGAGGTCCTGCCGCGCGCGATCAAGAACCATGGCGGGATCAGTTCGGATGCGCTGCGCAAGGCCGCCCTCGAGGTCGACCTGCCGGAAGGTGGCACGATGCTGGGTTTCGGCGTGAAGTTCGCGGGCGAGGGCTCGCCGATCGCCGGCCAGAACGAGCGCTCCTTCCCGGTCATCATCCAGTATATCGATGACAAGTCGTACGTCGTGTGGCCGAAGAGCCAGCAGCAGCGGGAGCCGGTTCTGCCCCTGCCCAAGACCTCGGGCTTCAGCAACCAGTAGGCCGCGGCCGCAACGAACGAGGGCGTGCCGTGCTGGTCGTCGAGGGTTTGGTAAAGCGTTTCGGCGGGTTCACGGCCGTAAACAACGTGTCGTTCAAGGTCGATCAGGGCGAGATTCTCGGCCTGATCGGCCCCAACGGCTCGGGCAAGAGCACGATCTTCAACATGCTGTCGGGAACGTTCCCGCCCAGCGCGGGATCGATCAAGTTCGCCGGCACCGAGATCGCGGGCTTGCCGTCGCACCGCATCATCAACAGTGGCATCGGGCGAACCTTCCAGATTCCGCGGCCGTTTCGCCGCCTGAGTATTTTCGAGAACGTGGTCCTGGCAGGCTATTACGGGCAGGGCAGCCACAGCCTTATCAAGGCGGAGGAGGCAGCCGAGCGGGCGCTCGCCATGGTCGGTCTGCCGATCGATCGCGGCGCCAGCGTCGACGGGCTGGGCGCCGCAGGGCTCAAGAAACTGGAACTGGCCAAGGCGATCGCGACCGGGCCGAAGCTGCTGCTGGCCGACGAGAGCCTGGGCGGCCTCGACGAGGCCGAGATGGACCAGGCTGCCGACATGCTGCGCAAGATCCGCAGCGAACTCGGCATCACCATCATCTGGGTCGAGCACATCATGGGCGTCCTGATGAAGGTCGTGGATCGCGTCATGGTGCTGGACCATGGCGAGAAGATCTCCGAGGGCCTGCCGAGCGCGGTGTCGCACGATCCCCGGGTGATCGAGGTCTATCTGGGTACCGACGCGCATTCCACCCAGGCCACCGCCGCTGCGGCCGCCGCGGCGGGCGGCAGCCCGGCCACGTGCTGACGGGGTTCGCACAATGCTCGAACTCAGATCGATCGATGCCGGCTACGGTAGGTTCCAGGCGCTGTTCGGCATCGACCTCGACGTCAAGGCCGGCGAGGCGGTGGGTGTCATCGGCCCCAACGGCGCCGGCAAGACCACGCTGATGCGCGTCATCTCCGGCCTGATCCGCCCGACAAAGGGCTCGATCCGGATGCAGGGTACCGACGTGCTGGCGACTCCGGCCCATCGGATCGTGAGCCTCGGCATCGCCCATGTGCCGGAGAACCGCCGCCTATTCCCGCGGCTCAGCGTCGAGGACAATCTGCGCATGGGCGCCTTCATGCCCGAGGCGCGGGCCCGCTATCGCGAGCGCATGGACTTCGTCTTCGACCTGTTCCCGCGCATGAAGGAGCGGCGCAACCAGCTGGCCGGCACGATGTCGGGCGGCGAGCAGCAGATGTGCGCCATCGGGCGCGCGCTGATGAGCGATCCCAAGCTGCTGCTGCTCGACGAACC
Source organism: Reyranella sp. (assembly GCA_017990895.1). Classification (GTDB taxonomy): domain Bacteria; phylum Pseudomonadota; class Alphaproteobacteria; order Reyranellales; family Reyranellaceae; genus Reyranella. The sequence continues at coordinate 5,263 of JAGNNA010000068.1, read as the reverse complement.
GTCGGCCGGCCTGGCGCCCGTCGTCGTGCAACAGGTGTTCGAGCTGGTGAAGCGCATCCGGGCCGGCGGGCTCACGGTGCTCATCGTCGAGCAGAACGTGCAGCAGGTGCTGCAGGTCGTCGATCGCGCCTACCTGCTGGAGGCCGGCTCGATCCGGGCCTCCGGCGCTTCGGCAGACCTGCTGGCCGACGATTCCATCCGGCAGGCGTATCTTGGTGTTTAGGGTTCTGCCGGGTGAAGTAGAATCACCTTCCTCCCCATTCAAATGGGGAGGTGTCGGCGTCATACGCCGACAGAGGGGTCATAAACTTTGCGACGCCCATGACCCCATCGCCCCGTATAACGGGGCACTTCCCCATCTGAATGGGGAAGAGATTGATCCCGAAAACTCTAGGCCCGAGCCTGTCGAACGCCGGGGGCGCGCGACTCCAGTCGCGCGTCATGGCGGGCCGTCAATCAAGATCGCGCCACTGGAGTGGCGCGCCCCCAGCGAGGTGGCGCGATGATGGAAATTTTCGACATCTACCTGCTCGAGGCGCTGGTCAACGGCATCCTGCTGGGTGGGGTGCTGGCGCTGCTGGCGCTCGGCCTCAACCTCATCTTCGGCGTCATCGACGTGACGTGGATCTGCTACGCCGAACTCGTGATGATCGGCATGTACGGCATGTACTACCTGTTCTCGGTGTACGACCTGCCCTACTGGGTCGCCGCGCCGATCTGCATCCTGCTGGTGGCGGCGCTGGGTGCAGCCTTGCACTTCCTGGTGATCTCGCCGCTCCTGGGGGCGCCGCCGATCAACCAGCTGCTCGCCACGGGCGGCGTCCTGTTCGTGCTGCAGAGCTTTGCCACGGTGGCCTTCGGCATCGACTTCCGCAATCTCGGCATCCGCCTGCCGGTGCTGGCGCTGGGCGAGATGCACTTCAGCTACTCGCGCCTGCTGGCCTTCGGCGCCGCGCTGGTCGGCATGGTCGCGGTCTATCTCTTCATGACCCGGACCTACACCGGCACGGCCATCCGCGCGATCGCGCAGGATCGCCAGATCATGGCGCTGATGGGCGTCGACACGAAGAAGATCTACCTCGTCACCTCGGCGCTGGGCGGCGGTCTGGCGGGGCTCGCGGCCTGCCTGCTGGTGCTGCAGTACGACGTTCATCCCTTCGTCGGCCTGTCGTTCGGCCCGATCACCTTCCTGATCTGCGTGCTGGGTGGATTGGGCAACTTCGTCGGCGGCTTCGTGGCGGCCTTCCTGTTCGCCGAGATCATCTCGCTCGGCGGCCTCTTCTCCGACCTCGAGTGGGGCTACGTGCTCGCTTTCGCCTTCTTCATCGTCATGATGTTCATCCGGCCCGCCGGCCTGCTGGCGAAGCGCTCATGAACAAGCAGCTCGCCTGGGGCATCGGCCTGGCGGCGCTGGTGGCGCTGCCCTTCGTCTATCGCGACCCCTACCATCTGCACATCCTGGTGCTGATCCTCATCTGGTCGTTCGCCTACACCTCGTGGTCGATGATGGGGCGTTTCGGGCTGGTGTCGCTGGGCCATGGCGGTTTCATGGGCGTTGGCGCCTACGTGACGGCGCTGCTGTGGAACCATCTCGGCATATCGCCCTGGATCGGCATCCCGGCGGCCATGCTGTGCGCCGGGGCGCTGGCGCTGGTCGTGGCCTATCCCTGCTTCCGCTTCCGCATCACCGGCCACTATTTTGCGCTGGTGACGCTCGCTTTGTCGGGCATCGTCCTGCAGGTCATCATCGCCACCCGCGACTACACCGGTGGTTCACTGGGCTACACGCCGGAGCGTACCAAGGGCAGCCACATCCTCGCGTTGCAGTTCGACGACAAGGTCGTGTGGTACCTGATCGCGCTCGGCGTCTGGGCCGGCGGCCTGGCAGTCTGGTACTGGATCGACCGCAGCATGAGCCGGTATGCGATGGAGGCGATCTCGGAGGACGAGGACGCGGCAGCGGCGGCCGGCGTCAACGTCACGGCCGAGAAGCTGCGCATCACCGTGATCAGTGCCGTCATGACGGCGATGGCCGGAGCCCTCTACGGCCAGTACCAGATGTTCATCTCCCCCGACACGGTGAGTGGCATCGCGGTCTCGCTGCAGATGGTGTTCGCGGCCGTCGTGGGCGGGATCTACGTGGCCCTGGGGCCGACGGTGGGCGCCATCATCACGATCCTCCTCGCCGAGGTGCTGCGCATCGGCTTCGGCACCAAGGCGGTCGGCTGGGACAATCTGGTCTACGGCATTCTGCTGGTCGTGTTCATCATCTTCCTCCCGAAGGGCATTCTCGGCAGCCTGCTCGCCTTGCTGAAGTCGCCCGGCAAGCCTCAGCGCTGATCCCGGCCGCCGCGCAGCGAGAGCGCGGCGATCTCGAGCGGCGCGCCCCGGCCACGGATCGACAGGGTCGGCAGCGCCTCCGCCAGAAGGTCGGCCGGGAGTTGGACCCGGGCGAGCAAATCGCCGGATGCGAGGACGTCGTGGCCGAGGCCCTTGGAGGATTCGAGCAGGCGCGCTGCCACGTTCAGCGTGTCTCCGACATAAGCGATCTCGCGTCGCACGTCGCCCATCTCGCCAGCAACGATCTCGCCGCAATGAAGGGCCGCGCGAAACTCGGGGGCGGTGCCGAACCGGTCGCGATAGCGCGCAGCATTGCGCTCGATGTTCTGGCGGACGAGAAACGGGCAGTCGAGGCAGTCGCCCGCGCTGAGCGCGAGGCCTTCAGGCCAGGTCAGGATCGCCTCGTCGCCCACGTACTTGTGAATCTCCGCATCGCATTCGAGGGCGGCATCGGCGATGTCACGGAAGAAGGCATTGAGCAGTTCATGGAACCGGATCGCGCCGAGCTTCTCCGCAAGCCCGGTCGAATCCTTCATGTCGATGAGCAGAAACGCCCGTTGCTCGCTGCGGGGCCGGGCATAGCGCCCGAGCAGCAGGTTCTTCAGCGTGCCGAAACCCAGCAGGCGACCCGTCTCGATGATGAGATTGCCGACCACCGACATGCTGACGGAGAAGAGAACGGAATTCCGGAAGATCGGATCGAAAATGATGAACTGCCGGTCTCCGATCGACATCAGCAGGCGCGAAAGGATCAGGCCGACGAGGATGACGACGCAATAGAACACGACCTTGACGAGGAAATAGCCGGCGAGAGGCAGCCGGCGCATCCATCCAAGCGAATTGATGCGCGCGCGCCGCACTTCGAAGAAGGCGACTGGCGTGGCGATCAGCAAGGAAGTGAGGATGCCCTGTACGGCGCCCCACAATGGCGGCTGGTCGGCGGGAGCCACCGCGTAGCCGAAATAGGCGCTGATGACGGCGCTGGTCAGGCTGATCCAGAGGATGATCCGCCATTCGCGCCGGTTGCGCCTCGACATCGTCATGCGGGGCCGTTGGGCATCCGGTCGAGCGCCCGCTTGAACGTGACGTGATCGACATTGCCGCCCGAGCAGACGACGGCGACGGCGCGGCCCTTCACGGGCAGCTTTCCCGTGAGCGCGGCGGCCAGCGCCACCGCGCCACCCGGTTCGACCACCAGCTTGAATTCGCGGAAAGCGAGTTCCATGGCGTCCAGTACCTCCTCGTCCGTGACGACTAGGCCCGGTCCGAGCACCTGTTGCGCCAGCGGAAAGGTGACATCGCCCGGGGTCGGCGCCAGCAGCGCATCGCAGATCGAGCCGGAGAGCTTCTCGTTCCTCTGCTTCGTTCCGGCGGCGAGTGAACGGGCGAGATCGTCGAAGCCGGCCGGCTCGCCGGCATGCACCATCGTCGACGGGCTGACGCCCTTGACGCCCAGCGCCACGCCGGTCGCCAGGCCGCCGCCGGAGCAGGGGGCGGCCACCGCATCGAGCGTCACGCCCAGGGCCTTCGCCTGCTCGGCGATCTCGAGGCCGGCCGTGCCCTGGCCGGTCAGGATCCAGGGATGATCGTAGGGCGGCACGATGGTGGCGCCGGTCTTCGCGGCAATGCCCTGACCGATCTCCTCGCGGCTGTCCCTGACCCGATCGTAGAGCACGACCTCGGCGCCGCTCGCCCGCGTGTTGGCGACCTTGAGCGCGGGCGCATCGGCCGGCATGACGATGGTGGCCCTGGTGCCGAGCAGGCGGGCGGCCTCGGCCAGTCCCTGCGCATGGTTGCCCGACGACCACCCGACCACGCCCCTGGCGCGGTCGGCCTCGCTCATGGAGGCCAGGAAATTGTAGGCGCCGCGCAGCTTGAACGAACCGGTGCGCTGCAGGCACTCGGCCTTGAGGAACAGGCGGCCGCCCAGCATGCGGTTGACGCGCTCGTTTTCGAGAAGAGGCGTGCGGATCGTGATTTCCTCGAGACGGCGGGCGGCGGCCTGGACATCGGCAAAGGTCGGAAGCGAACTCATCGTGGAACACCAATCAGGTCGGGGAGGTCGGAAAGATCGCGGATAACGGCCGCGAGGGTGCCGGGCAGCTTGTCGTCGGGCGCGCCGGTGCGGTTCACCCAGACGCTGCGGAAGCCGAACTGCGCGGCGCCATGGGCGTCCCAGCAGTTCGACGAAAGAAAGCAGACCCTGTCGGGCGTCACGCCGCAGCGTGCCTCCACGAGGCGATAGACGCGCGGATCGGGCTTGAAGACACCCGCCTCGTCGACGCTCAGCACCGCCTCGAAATGGCTGGCGAGACCGGACGCCGCCACCATCGGCTCGAGCATGCCGGGATTGCCGTTGGACAGGATCGCGGTCCGCCGGCCGGCCCGCGCGAGGCAGGCCAGCATGCCAGGCGCCTCGGGGAACGGATCGAGGGCCAGGTAGGCGCCCATCAGCCGCTCGCGCACCGTAGGATCGGTGATGCGGTGGGCGGCCAGACAATGGTCGAGCGCCTCTCCCGTCACCTGCCAGAACGGCGCGTGGGTGCCCATGGCGTTGCGCAACCACGTGTACTGGATCTGCTTGGTTCGCCAGAGTTCCGAAAGGGCATTCGCGGACGGGCCGACCGTGCGGCGATGGCGCGCGACCGCCGAATTGAAGTCGAACAGTGTACCGTAGGCGTCGAACACGCACATCTCGACGCCTGGCAGGAATTCGGCCATTCAATTGCTCCGGAGCGGACCAGACCGTAGGCTAACAAGCATGTTCATCGCCATCGTTCAAATCCCCATGTCCAGGCGTCCGCGGGATGCCGCCGTCGAGGCCGCCGCCAAGTCGGCGCCGACCTATACCGCGCTCGGGTCGAAGGGCCTTCTGAAGAAGTACTACCTGAACGGCGACGCGGGCGGCGGCGGTGTCTATCTC
>JAGNNA010000393.1 GCA_017990895.1 Reyranella sp. | reverse complement strand
TTCCGATTAAACCGCATCGGCCCGCCACCGCTCCCCGAGCAAAATCAGAAGGCGATCTTCGGCCCCAAACCGGCCGAGTATCGCAACAGGACCGCGTACGATACGCAGTCGACCAATCCTGCCCTCGCCTTCGGCCCCTTCCGGCTCACCGAGATCGTTCCCGGCAGCCGGGTCGTGCTGGAACAGAACCCGACCTGGACGGGCGCAAAGCCGCATTTCAAGCGAATCACGGTACGCATCATCGAGAATACGGCAGCGCTCGAGGCCAATCTGCTCTCAGGCAGCGTCGACTACGTGCTCGGCGAGCTCGGCCTGTCGCTCGACCAGGCCATCGCCTTCGAGAAGCGCCACAAGGACAAGTACAACGTCGTCTACAAGCCCGCCCTGATCTGGGAACACATCGACGTCAATCTCGACAACCAGCTGCTGGCCGACAGGCGCGTCCGTCAGGCCATGCTGCTGGCGATCGACCGCAAGGCCATCTCGGAGAAGCTGTTCGAGGGCAAGCAGCCGATCGCCCATGGCGGCATCAGCGAACTCGACCCGATGTTCAGCCCGGCGGCGCGCCAGTACGGATACGATGCCGCGGCGGCCCGCAAGCTGCTGGACGAGGCGGGCTTCTCGACCCTCCGCAACAATGTCCGCCACAACGCGGCCGGCGAGAAACTGTCCATCGAACTGGGGACCACCGCCGGCAATCGGGTGCGCGAGCTGGTGGCGCAGGTGATCCAGAGCCAGCTCCGGCAGGTCGGCATCGAGGTGCGCCTCAAGGCCGAACCGCCGCGCATCTTCTTCGACGCGATGGGAAAGCGGACCTACAGCGGCCTGGGCATGTATGCCTGGGTGCAGCGGCCGGAAGGCGTGCCGCGCTCGTCGCTTCATTCCAAGGAAATTCCTTCAGCCGCGAACGGCTGGAGCGGCCAGAACTACCCGGGCTACGCCAATCCCGAAATGGACAAGGCACTCGACGCCGCCGAGCGGGAACTTGACGCCGTCAAACGCCGCGCCCTGTTCGCCGACATCCAGAAATTGGCGGCCGACGACCTGCCCTCCCTGCCCTTGTTCTTCCGCGTCGACCCGTTCGTGATCCCCAGGCCGCTCAAGGGCGTGACCCCGACCGGCACGCTGAACAGCTCGACCCTGTGGGTCGAACAGTGGCGTTGGGAGAACTAGATGGCGGCCTCGCCGGATGAGAAGGCTCTTCGTGCGTGACTTGAGGGTCCTTCGCTGCGCTCGAGCTGACAACGGTCTCTGCACCGACGCACTGGGCCAACCACAGCAAAATTGTCATCCTGAGCGCAGCGAAGAACCTTTCGCCTCTCCTGCCGGCAGGACGAGGACATGAGCCGCTATTTCGTGGCGCGCGCCGTCCAGACGGTCCTTACGCTCTTGCTGATGAGTCTGGTCGTCTACCTGCTGATCGGCCTGATGCCGGGCGATCCGATCGACATGATGATCTCGGGCGACCCGACCATGACCAGCCAGGACGCTGCCCGCCTGCGGGCGGCCTACGGTCTCGACAAGCCGCTGTTCGAGCGATACCTCGCCTGGCTGCTACAGGCCCTGCAGGGCAATTTCGGCTACTCCCGCTCCTTCGGGCAGCCGGTGCTGACAGTGCTGTGGCCGCGCCTCCTGAACACGCTGCTCCTCGCCGGCATCGCCTTCGCCATCTCGGTGGCGATCGCCCTGCCGCTCGGCATGTGGGCCGCCGCCCATCCGCGCAGCCGGGCCGACTATCTGATCAACCTCCTCTGCTTCGGCGGCATTTCCGCCCCGCCCTTCTGGCTGGCGCTGCTGTTGATCACCCTGTTCTCCGTGAAGCTCGGCTGGCTGCCGGCTGGCGGCATGGCCGATATCCGGCCCGGCACGCCGTGGTCGACTGCGCTGGCCGACCAGCTGTGCCACCTCGCCTTGCCGGTGCTGACGCTCGCCCTCGTCCAGCTCGGCGGCTACACCCGCTTCATGCGCGGCGCGATGATCGAGGCGCTGCGCCAGGACTATGTGCGGACGGCTCGGGCCAAGGGCGCCTCGGAACGCATCGTCCTGTGGCGCCACGCCTTCGCCAATGCGCTGTCGCCGGTCCTGACGATCCTCGCCCTCTCCTTCGGGGGCCTCGTCTCGGGCGCGCTGATCACCGAGACGATGTTCGCCTGGCCCGGCATGGGCAAGGCGATCTACCAGGCCATCCTCGAGAACGACTACAACCTCGCCCTCGTCGGCCTGCTGGTAGCGACCGCCGCCACCATCGGCGGCAACCTGCTGGCCGACCTCGCCTATGCCTGGGTCGATCCGCGCGTCTCGCTGGCGGACGCGCGATCATGACGGCGGCCGCGCTCCAGCCGACGGCCTGGCGCCGCATGCTGCGTCACCGGCTCGCCTGGATCTCCCTCGCCTTTCTCTCAATCATGCTCGTGCTCGCGCTCGCCGCGCCCCTGATCGCCGACCTGCGCGGCATCGATCCGACCCAGACCGATCTCTTCCGCCGCTTCGAAGGGCCTTCGGCTCAGCACTGGCTGGGCACCGACGATCTCGGGCGCGACCTCTTCCAGCGGCTGCTCGACGGCGGCCGGGTCTCGCTGCTGGTCGGCATTTCCGGCGCCGTCCTGTCGGCAATCCTCGGCGCCGTCATCGGCGTCCTGGCGGGCTATCTCGGCGGCCGCCTCGATGCCTTCCTGATGCGGCTCACCGACGGCGTCATCTCCCTTCCGCTTTTGCCGCTGCTGATCGTGCTGGCGGCCGTCGATCCGAGGAAGCTGGGGGTGCCGTCCGAGATCGCGCAGTCGGAAACGTTCTCGCTCTACCGTATCGTGGTGATCGTGGCCCTCACCGGCTGGACGACCGTCGCGCGACTGGTGCGCGCCGAGACCCTGTCGCTCAAGGCCCGGGACTTCACCCGCGCGGCCGTGGCCCTGGGTGCGCGGCCGGGCCGCATCATGTTCCGCCACATCCTCCCCAACACGGCCGGCACGCTGGTCGTCGCAACCACCATGTCGGTCGGCACGCTGATCCTGTTCGAATCGACCCTGTCGTTCCTCGGCCTCGGCATCCAGCCGCCGGCCGCGAGCTGGGGCAACATGCTGACCGGCGCTCAGGAGCTGCTGCAGGAAGCCCCCGTGCTCGCCCTGTGGCCAGGCCTGCTGATCTTCCTTACGGTGATCGCCTTCAATTTCCTGGGCGACGGACTGCAGGACGCCCTCGATCCCCGAAGCGAGAGACGCTGATGACCGACGCAACGCTAAAGTCCACCGAGTTCACGGCGATGAGTCGGCTGACGCCCGACATCGATCTCAATGCCGAGGGCAAGGCGACCGGCTTCGTGCGCGTGCCGCACTCTGTGCACCGCTCTGCCTATGGCTGGATCCCGATCCCCATCGTGCGCATCAAGAACGGCGATGGACCGAACGTGCTGATGCAGGCCGGCAACCACGGTGACGAGTGGGAAGGCCAGATCGGCCTCGGCAACCTGATCCGCGCGATCGAACCGAAGGACATCAAGGGCCGCCTGGTGATCCTGCCGTCGGCCAACTTCCCGGCCGCCATGGAGGGTCGGCGCACCTCGCCGATCGACGAGGGCAACCTGAACCGGTCCTTCCCCGGCGACGCGGAGGGCACGATCACCCAGCAGATCGCCTACTGGATCGAACATGCGCTGCTGCCGGGCTTCGACTATGCCTTCGACTTCCACTCCGGCGGCAGCTCGCTCGCCTACATCCCGAGCGCGCTGGCGCCGCGCCACCAGGACGCCGCGCGCATGCAGAAGGTCATGGGCCTGCTGAAGGCCTTTGGCGCGCCGGTCAGCTACATCTCGGCCGCGCCACAGGGCGGCGGCCGCACATTCACCTCGGCCTCCTACCGCCAGGGCGTGGTCGGCATGGGAACGGAACTCGGCGGCGGCGGACTCGTCACGCCGGGCTCGCTGAAGGTGGCCGAGGACGGGATGCGCCGCGTGCTGGTCCATGTCGGCCTGCTGCAGGGTTCGGTGCCGGCCCCGACGAAGACCCGCTTCACCGAGATCGGCGGTGACGACTACTACGTCTATGCGACCGACGGCGGCCTGTTCGAGCCGCTGGTCGAGCTGGGCGACGAGGTGAAGGCCGACCAGCCGGCCGGCCGCATCCACTTCCACCACACGCCCTGGCGCGAGCCGGAAGTCGTGAAGTTCAAGCGCGCCGGCCTCGTCCTCTGCAAGCGCGTCCCGGCCCGCTGCGAACGCGGCGACTGCCTGTTCCACCTCGCGACGGATCTGGCGGTTTGATTCGACGCGAGCGGCGAAAGAATCGACCCGAACGCGCAAAAGCCGTCCTCTTTCGAGAACGGCTTTTGAAGTTTGGTTGCGGGGGCAGGATTTGAACCTACGACCTTCAGGTTATGAGCCTGACGAGCTACCGGGCTGCTCCACCCCGCGACAGAACCGGCGTGCAGTGATCGTCGATCGGAATGTCCCTCGCGTTCG
>JAGNNA010000067.1 GCA_017990895.1 Reyranella sp. | reverse complement strand
TTGTCGAAGGTCCATCGAATAGGGTGCTGCCATCCAAGCTGACCTCCTGCCCAGCCGGTAGGTTGAATCAGATCAACCGACCGTTGGGAATCCCCTTTCGATTCCTTCCTATGTCATCCCGCTCTAGTTACCAAGGCCATGGATTTGGGAGCACCGGAACGGACAGGGCAGCGAGTTCGTCCAGAAGTACCGGACAACTCGGCTGGTCTATTCCGAGGAATACGACAACCCGAATGACGCCATCGCACGCGAAAAGTAGCTGAAGGGCTGGCGGCGCGAACGCAAGAACGAGCTGGTGCGGACGATCAATCCGGAGTTTCGAGATCTTATGCCGAGCGAGTAGCTATTTTAGTCATCCTGAACGAATCGAAGGATCTCACGTTCCTTCCGAACAGAGCACTTTGACCGCTAGGTAAGGTCCTTCGCTGCGCTCAGGACGACAGAAAAAGCTAACCGCGCTGGCGGGTCTTCCTCGGCCGCCAGCCGGTGCGCCATTTGCCGATCAGGCCGTGGACGCCGATCATCGAGCCGGCGACCAGTTCAAGAGCGAGGAAGCGGCGATCCTCGACCCAGCCGGGAAGCTGGATATTGAGTGCGAGATCGCGGCGAAATCCGAACTGATTGTAATATTCGGGGTCGCCGACCAGGATGATGCGGCTGTGGCCCAGCATCCGCGACTGCGCCATCGAGTGCCACATCAGCGCCTTGCCATAGCCGAGGCCGCGCAGCTCGGGCGAGACCGCGAGCGGGCCCAGCATGACGGCGGGCCACTTGTCGTTGATCAGGATCGGCCAGTTGCGGATCGAGGCCACCATCCGGTCCTTCTGGTCGATCGCCACGAAGCACAGCTCTCGAATCGGCTTCACGCCCTCGCGCAGCCGGTAGACCGTCTTCTGCTGGCGCTCCGGCCCGAAGGCAGCCTCGTTCATCTCCTCGACCGCCGTGTTGTCGCGCGCCCGCTCGCGCAGCAGCCGGAGCCGTCCGGGATCGCGGATCACGTCGCCTGCCCGAGTGCCGCCATCAGCTCACGCCATTCGCGGGCGCTCAGCCCGCTCGACTTCTGGTCGACTTTCTCTCCCGCCAGCATGCGCTTCACGATGACGAGGCCGGTCTTGGAAAGATGCGTGCCGCCCAGGCGGTATTCGACGAAGGCGTCGTGGCTGATCGGACACCAGCGCTTCAGCGTGTCGAGCATCGTCTCGGCATAGACGCGGATCTCGTACTGCGCATGGGCATCGGCGCGCAGCGAGAGGAAGTGCATCAGGTTGTGCAGGTTCGTCTTCCAGTACCACTGCGTATAGAAGCCCAGCGACAGGTTCATGCGCGCCAGCTCGCGCGCGAGGCCGGACCGTTCGGGATCGAGCGGCGCGCCGCTCTCACCCTCGTTCAGCATCTCGAGGTAGTGCTCGTACACCAGCTCGGCGTCCTGCTTCAGCAGGTTGAAGACGCGCTCGGCTTCCTTGCCCGTCAGCACCTGGTCGCGCCCCTGGCGGTTCATCGCGCTCTGGGCGGCGAGGTGCTCGGGCTTCGGCACATAGAACTCGTTGTCGAGGATCGAGTAGCGCGCGGAATACTCGTTCACGTTGGCGGTGCGATGCCGGATCCACTGCCGAGCCACGAAGATCGGCAGCTTCACGTGATACTTGATCTCGCACATCTCGAACGGCGTCGTGTGACGGTGCCGCATGAGATAGTTGATGAGGCCGCGATCCTCGCTGACCTTTTTGGTGCCGCGGCCGTAGCTCACCCGCGCGGCCTGCACCACGGCGGCATCGTCGCCCATGTAGTCGACCACCCGGACGAAGCCGTGATCGAGCACCGGCAACGCCTCGTAGAGGATTTCCTCCAGCGCCGGGGCAACGGGACGCAAGGTCGGCTGGGCGCCGGCCCGGGCCTGGTCGATTTCTGCCTGCTGGTCTCTGGAGAGGGGCATCGGTTCGCTGTCCTTGGTTTCGCCGGGCTTTATGCGGGGAATCGGCCGCGGCGGGCAAGGAAGGATCGAGGAGCCGGACACGCCTTCAAAAAGCCGGCGGAAGCGCCTATATGGAGGGTGTCGGGAAACCGACTATGGCGATAAACGCCGCGTGAAATAAGCGTTTCGGACCCGGGGGCAGTACCCGGCGCCTCCACCATTCCTCTCCGCCCTCGGGCGGAACCGATGGGGGCGAACCAGGATCGACGAGCGTGGTAAAGGCGCGGTTTTTGCCCGGTATGGTTCCGCCGTGACGGGCCATTCACAAGTGCTAACGATAACACCGTTACACTCGCTGCTGCCGCCTAAACAGCGGACGTAAGCGCGGTCCGGGGGGCACCGGGCAACAGAAGCCCCCCACTTTCCTTCCGGCCAATTGACGGCTATTGCCATCGTTGACTCTCCGGCAGGGCGGGTCGATGCTTTCTCAAATTTCCGACAGGCCATGAACGATCGCTTTCACTACGACGCTCTCGTCGACGATGCGCTGCGCAGCGTCGTGCGACGCGTACTGACTCAGGTCGCGGAAACGGGACTGCCGGGCTCGCACCATTTCTACATCAGCTTCCGCAGCAACGATCCCGGCGTGGAACTGCCGGACTATCTGCGCGCCAAGTATCCCGACGAAATGACCATCGTGCTGCAGCATCAGTACTGGGGACTGATCATCCGCGAGGACGATTTCGAAGTGACGGTCAGCTTCAACAAGCAGCAGGAACGCATAAAGGTCCCGTTCGCCGCCCTCTCGGCCTTCGTCGATCCGTCGGTTCGCTTCGGCCTCCAGTTCGATCGCCGCGACAAGGAAACGGGAGAGAAGGCCTCCGCCGAGAAGCCGGAGGGCGCCGCCGAGCCGACCCCGCTGCCGGTGCCGGAGAAGCGGCCGGCCCCGCCCGTCGCGGACGGCGAGACGGCCGGGACCGAGGGCGATGCGGCGACCGGCGAAGCGCCCAAGCCCGAGGATGCGGCTTCCAAGGTCGTCAAGCTCGACAGTTTCCGAAAGAAGTAGGTAGACGCCGCGCCCCGGCTGCGGCAGGAAACCGGCGCCCCGACAGGGTCGCCAGGAGAGAAGACGCATGCCCGAGTTCCAGTTTCAGGAAATGTTCCCGAGCCACGAGGACACGACGCCCTACCGCAAGCTCACCTCGGACTTCGTCGGCACCACGAAATTCAACGGCCGCGACGTGCTCACCGTCGAGCCGGAGGCGCTGACCACCCTCACGGCAGCGGCCTTCCACGACATTTCCCACCTGCTTCGCCCCGGCCACCTCAAGCAGCTGCGCAACATCCTCGACGACACGGAGGCCTCGGCCAACGACCGCTACGTGGCGCTCGAACTGCTGAAGAATGCCAACATCTCGGCCGGTGGCGTGCTGCCGATGTGCCAGGATACCGGCACCGCCATCGTCATGGCCAAGAAGGGCCAGGCGGTGTGGACCGGTGGCGGCGACGAGGAAGCGATCGCCCGGGGCGTCTACAAGACCTACACCGAGACCAACCTACGCTATTCGCAGGTCTCGCCGCTGTCGATGTTCAAGGAAGTGCAGACCGGCACCAACCTGCCGGCGCAGATCGACATCTATGCGACCGACGGCGACTCCTACAAGTTCCTGTTCGTCGCCAAGGGCGGCGGCTCGGCCAACAAGACCTACCTGCACCAGCAGACGCCGGCCGTGCTGAACGAGGCCTCGCTGCTCAAGTTCCTCGACACGCAGATCCGCACCCTCGGCACCGCTGCCTGCCCGCCCTATCACCTCGCCATCGTGGTCGGCGGCACCTCCGCCGAGATGAACCTCAAGACGGTGAAGCTCGCCTCGACGCGCTACCTCGACGACCTGCCCAGCGAGGGCAACAACAAGGGCGTCGCCATTCGTGATCGCGAGATGGAGCAGAAGGTGCTGGAGCTCACGCGCCAGATGGGCATCGGCGCGCAGTTCGGCGGCAAGTATTTCTGCCACGACGTGCGCGTGATCCGCATCGCGCGCCACGGCGCCTCGGTGCCGATCGGCATCGGCGTCTCCTGCTCGGCCGACCGCCAGGCCGTCGGCAAGATCACGAAGGACGGCGTGTTCCTCGAACAGCTCGAGCACAATCCGGCGCAGTTCCTGCCCGAGGTCGAGCCGGCGCAGCTCTCGGGCGACGTCGTTTCGGTCGACCTGAACAAGGGCATGGCGCACACGCTGTCGGTGCTGACGAAGCATCCGGTGAAGACGCGCGTCAATCTCAGCGGCACGCTGATCGTGGCGCGCGACTCCGCCCACGCCAAGCTCAAGGAGCGGCTCGATCGCGGCGAAGGCCTGCCGGAGTACTTCAAGCAGTTCCCGGTCTATTACGCCGGCCCCGCCAAGACGCCGACCGGCATGGCCTCGGGCTCGTTCGGCCCGACCACGGCCGGCCGCATGGACTCCTATGTCGACCTCTTCCAGGCCAATGGCGGTTCGATGGTGATGCTGGCCAAGGGCAATCGCAGCAAGCAGGTCGTCGACGCCTGCAGGAAGCACAAGGGCTTCTATCTCGGCTCGATCGGCGGCCCGGCCGCGATCCTGGCGCAGGACGTCATCCGCAAGGTCGAGGTGCTGGAATATCCGGAGCTCGGCATGGAAGCCATCTGGCGTATCCAGGTCGAGAACTTCCCTGCCTTCATCATCACCGACGACAAGGGCAACGACTTCTTTAGCGACCTGAAGATCTGACGGTCACGGCCGCTTTCGATCCGGCCATGGGGTGAAAGAAAGAACGCCTCCGGTCGAGACGACGGGCTTGGGATGGCAGCCCGTTGTCGATCCAAACGGCGCCGGTGCGGGCGTCGATGACGTGCAGCCAGGGGCCGCGGCACCCGAGCACCCGGAAGCTGCCGGCGGCGCCGTGCACGTCCCGTCCTGGCCGTTGCCGGCAACCATCGAGCGTTCGACGACGGCGAAACCGGCAAGCACGGCGACCGTGCCGATGATGACGCGGATCATCGAAGCCCTTCCCACGTTTGCACCGGCGGCTCCCCAGTGGCCGGTCCTTCACCCCGACCCGTTCTAGGTCCGCTGTGCAGCGCCGTCGTGGCGGGCTTTGTAAGATTTGTTTCCCGTCCCGCGCTACACTGGCGCCCATGAACCTCGCCAAGCAGCATCTAGACGTCGGCCTGTTCTCCACCACGCGCGACGAACAGCTCGCCTTCTGGCAGCAGACGGTCGGCCTTCCGTACGACCACATGGGTAAGCTGGGGGGCGGCATGCAGCAGCACCGTCACCACATGAACGGCTCGATCCTGAAGATGAACCATGCGCGCGGGCCCCTGCCCGACGTCCCGCCCTCGGGCATCGTCGGCCTCGAGATCGCGCGCGAGGGCCTGGCTTCACCGCAGCCGCTCGCCGATCCGGACGGCAACAAGGTCACCCTGGTGCCGAAGGGCCGGAACGGCGTCGAGGGGATCGCGATCCTGCTCCGAGTCAACGATCCTGCCGCCCACGACCGGTTCTGGACGCACGCCATGCAGTTCGAGCGCGTGGGCGAGGGCCGCTACCGCTGCGGCGACTCGCTGGTGGTGGTCGCAGAGCAGGGCAAGGTCGAGAGCGCGGTCGGCCAGTGGCGCGGCCCCGGCTATCGCTACATGACGGTGCAGGTGTGGGATTGCCTGGCCGAATATGCCGGCATCCTGGAGCGTGGCGGCGCCTCAGGGGGCGAGCCGCGCGTGCTGGGCGACACGGTGCGCTACGCGTTCGTCTGCGATCCCGACGGCAACCACATCGAGATCAGCCAGCGTGCGTCTCTAACGGGCGGAGCGCTGTAAGGCGCTCCGCCGGTCGATACCTTATCGCTTGCCCTTGCGGGCCTTGCGGGCGGCGTAGCGGGCGTCGCGGGCAGCCTTCTGCTCGGCCTCGGTAAGGACCGGCTTGGCCTTGCGGCGGGCGACACGTTCGGCCTCCTCGGCTGCTGCCGCAGCAGCGGCTTCGGCGGCGGCGGCTGCAGCAGCCTCTTCCGCGGCGATCCGTGCAGCTTCGCGCTCGGCCGCGATCCTCGCCTCTTCCGCCCGCTTGGCTTCCCGGCGCTCGTTCTCGCGGGCCTCGCGGGCCGCCGCGATGGCGGCGCGCTCGGCCTGCTTCTTGAGGAGTTCCGGATCATTGGCCTTGGCCTTGGCCTTCTCGAGCAAGGCCTGCTTGGCCGCCGCGGCGGTCGCAAGCCGATCGCCGAAATCCACGTTCCTGCCGCTCATGGTTCCTGTCTTTACTCCGCCGCCGCAGCGGCCTGCTTCTTGGCCCGCTTGCGATCCTCGAGATTGAGAAAGCGCTTGCGGAGCCGGATCGATTTCGGGGTGATCTCGACCAGTTCGTCTTCTTCAATATAGGCGATCGCCTGCTCAAGCGACATCTTGCGCGGCGGCGTGAGGCGGACCGCCTCGTCCTTGCCCGCCGCGCGGATGTTGGTCAGCTGCTTGCCCTTCAGCACGTTGATCTCGAGGTCGGTGCCGCGGCTGTGCTCGCCGATGATCATGCCCATGTAGACGGGCACGCCGGGCTCGATGAACATCGGGCCGCGATCCTCGAGCTTCCACATCGCATAGGCGACCGAGACGCCCTCTTCGTTGGCGATCAGCGCGCCGTTGCGCCGGCCGGCGATCGGGCCGCGATAGGCACCGTATTCGTGGAACAGGCGGTTCATCACGCCGGTGCCCCGGGTATCGGTCAGGAATTCGCCGTGATAGCCGATCAGGCCACGCGACGGGGCGTAGAACACCAAGCGGGTCTTTCCGGCGCCCGACGGACGCATGTCCTGCAGTTCGCCCTTGCGCAGCGAAATCTGCTCGACGACGACGCCGGTATAGGCGTCGTCGACGTCGATCACGACTTCCTCGATCGGCTCCTGGCGCTGGCCGGTGACCGGGTCGGTCTTGAACAGCACCTTGGGACGGCCGACGGCGAGTTCGAAGCCCTCGCGGCGCATCGTCTCGATCAGCACCCCGAGCTGCAGTTCGCCACGACCGGCGACCTCGTAGGAATCGGCGTTCTCGGTGTCGGTCACGCGGATGGCGACGTTGCCCTCGGCCTCGCGCATCAGGCGGGCACGGATCATGCGGGTCGTGACCTTGTCGCCTTCCTTGCCGGCGAGCGGCGAGTCGTTGACCATGAAGGTCATGGCGAGCGTCGGCGGATCGATCGGCTGCGACTTGATCGGCTCGGAGATCGTGAGGTCGCCCAGCGTGTCGGCCACGGTGGCGACCTTCATGCCGGCGATGGCAACGATGTCGCCGGCCTCGGCCGAGTCGAGCGCCACGCGCTCGAGACCGCGGAAGGCCAGGATGCGCGTGATGCGCGTCTGCTCGAGTTCCTTGCCGTCGCGGCTCAGCGCCTTGACCATCGAGTTGGGCTTGATCGAGCCCGACAGGATACGACCGGTGAGGATGCGGCCGAGGAAATTGTCGGCTTCGAGCGTCGTCACCAGCATGCGGAAGGCCGGATCCGGATCGATCTTCGGCGCCGGCACATGGTTCACCAGCAGCTGGAACAGCGGCGTCATGTCCGTGTGCTCCGCCTCCAGCGAGGTCGCGGCCCAGCCCTGGCGTGCCGAGGCAAAGAGCGTCGGGAAGTCGAGCTGCTCGTCGCTCGCCTCGAGCGCCGAGAACAGGTCGAACACCTCGTCATGCACCTCATGGGCGCGCGCGTCGGAGCGGTCGACCTTATTGATCAGTACGATCGGCTTCAGGCCGAGGCGCAGCGCCTTGCCCAGCACGAACTTGGTCTGCGGCAGCGGGCCTTCGGCGGCGTCGACCAGCAACACGACACCATCGACCATCGACAGGATGCGCTCGACCTCGCCGCCGAAATCGGCGTGGCCCGGCGTGTCGACGATGTTGATACGCGTGCCGTGCCATTCGACCGAAGTCGCCTTGGCGAGGATGGTGATACCCCGTTCGCGTTCGAGGTCGTTCGAATCCATGACGCGCTCGGCCACCTGCTGATTCTCGCGGAAGGTGCCGCTCTGCTTAAGCAGGCAATCGACCAGTGTGGTCTTGCCATGGTCGACGTGCGCGATGATCGCGACGTTACGGATGTCCATAATGATTTGTCCGGAGGGGGTTGGTTGGGCGCGCTTATACGCACGCTCTGTGACGGCGGCAAGGCAGCATGCGGAGGCGTGTTGCCGCTGGCGGGGCCCGCTGCCACAGTCCGGTCATGCGTAAACGCTCGGTCACGATCGACGGCCACCACACCAGCGTATCGCTGGAAGATGCCTTCTGGACCGAGCTTTCAGCGCTTTCCCAGGCGCGGGGCCTGTCGCTCAACGCCCTGGTCGCGGAGATCGACCGAGACCGCCGCCAGGACCAGACCAACCTGTCGAGCGCGCTGCGGCTTCATGTGCTGCAGGAACTGAAGCGGCGCACGATCAGTCGAGATTGAAGCCCTTGGCGCGCACGAATGCGCCGAAATCGGCGCGCTCCGCCACCGAATATTGCCGCGCCTTGTCCTCGGACCAGCCATAGGCCGGGTCCTCGCCGAATTTCTCCACGAAGCGCTGGGTTTTGTAGGGCTGGGTCTCGTTGCGTCGCCGGTCGTAGGCCTCGACCTTCTCCTTGAGCCCCGTTTCGTCATAGCGGTCACGATGAATCGACACGTCGAGACCCAGGCGCGGGCTCATCACGCCCTCGAAGGAGGGCCAGCCGACACCGAGGCCGGCCACCGGGAAGACATGCTGCGGCAGGCCCAGCACCTCGGAGACGCGCGCCGCCTGGTTGCGGATCTGGCTGATCGGGCAGGTCCCCAGGCCGACCCGGTCGGCGGCGGCGATGAAGGTCGCGAGGACGATGCCGGCATCCACGGCGGCGTTGAAGAACGGGTCGAGATGGTCGTTCACGAAGGGTCGGCCGCGCCAGTCGAACAACAGCCGGTGCCGTCGGTTGTTGCCGCAGAAGACCAGAAGCGCCGGGCCGGCGGCGGCCCAGGGGTTCTCCGGAATCAGGGCCTGGAGCTTCTCGCGCTGTTCCCCGTCGGTGACGATCACGATGTCGGCCTGCTGCAGATCGCTCTTCGACGGCGCCGACAGTGCCACGGCGCAGAGCGTGTCGAGCAGCGCCGGATCGAGCGGCTTGTCGGAGTAGCGCCGCACGACCCGCCGGTTGGCCATCTCGGCCAGGATCTCGACACCTCTTGGAGCTTCCGACAGGGCCGGCGCGGAGCCGAACCGCGCCTTCAGCACGGACTTCAAACGATCAAGCACGGCAACTCCTCAACGACCGAAGATGTTTGGCAGGGGAATCGGGATATTGGGGATAATCGAGCGCTGCTGCCCCGGCAGGATCTGCTGCTCTAGCTGCTGCAGCTGCTGCGTGCCCGGCAGGGTACTGGCCATGCCCGGCGGGTCCTTGGCGCTGCCGCGCGTTACGTTGAGCGACGGCGAGGACATCGAGCCGCGCGCGGTCGTGATCAGGTAGGGCGCCGACCCATCCTCGGCGATGTAGAAGTTGACCGTCGTGTCGGTCGTCGAGGCGCCGAGATTGGTGCGGGAGGAGATCCGCGCCGTCGCGCGGTTGCCCTGGACGGTCAGGCCCTTGTCGGTGAGCACGCCGCCCGCGATGTCGATTTCCCCACCGATCGGGCTGTCGTGGTTGACGAAGCGGTTCAGCACCAGCGAGATCGCGTTCAGCATGTTAGTGGGCGACATCCCGCGCTGGCCCACCGTGCCCAGCACGTTGCCCAGCGTCTGGTCGATCACCGTGCTGGCCGCGCCCGCCGCCATCGAGCCCAGCATCTGCAAGGCCCGGTCGGCACCGATGAAGATGTGTCCGCCGAGCTGGGCGCCGCCGGCCATCGAGGCCCTGATCTGGTCGGAGGTCGTGCCGCCGCTGCGCAGGGTGATGCCGTTGGCGTTCAGCTTGCCGTCGACCGTCACCTTGATGGCGCTGCCGAACTGGTTGGTACCCGAGGTGTTGCGCAGCAGTTCGCCCAGGATGATGTTGTTGGCGTCGCCCTTGAAGTCGAAGGAGAGCGCCGGCCGTGTGGCGTTGACGGTCCCCGCGAGCGCCAGCGAACCGCCATAGAGCGAGCCCTTGAAGTTCTGCACCGTCAGGATGCCATCCTTCAGCGATGCCGCGAGATCGGCATTGCCGATGCGCAGCGGCGCGCTGACCAGGGTGCCGGCCACCAGCTTCAGGGAGCCGTCGATGCTGCGCAGCGGTGCCGTGTCGATCGGCTTGGACGCCGCCTGACCGCGCGCGGCCGGTCGCGCGGGCGCCCCACCGCCGCCACCGATCCGGTCGAGATCGAGCACGCTGGCGCGCAGGTCGGCATTGATGGTCGTGCGGCCGGTCAGGCGGGCATCGATCGATCCGTCGACCGCCTGGCCGTTGAGCACCAAGTTACCCTTGTAGGCGGCCGATTGCGGTGCCCCCTTCGATGCACCCGGCAGAGCCAGGGTGCCGTTCGCCTTGACGCTCTGGCCCATGGCGTTGACGCTGAGGTCACGCAGGGTGAGCTGCTCGGGCGTGCCCGCAACGCCGCCGCTCGCGCTCACCGCGCCGAGATCGGCCGGCGCAGTGGTGCCCGCGACCTTGAGCACGCGGCTCATGTCGGGCGCCTCGAAATTGAAGGCAATATCGGCGCGCGGTAGCGGCGCCGAGTAGTTGGCGACGGTGCCGCGCACCGCAAGACGGCCGCCTCCCAGGTTCGAAACCTTGACGTCGTTCAGCCGGAGCGTGGTGCCCTGCAGCGCCACGTCCACATCGACACCCTGGATCGTCTCCTTGTTGTAGATGAGCCTGGCCACCTTGGCCTTAAGCCCGACCGAGGGGCCGGCAACGGCAAGCGCCGAAGGCGGCGCCGCGGCACCGGAGGCAGCGGCAGGCTTCCGCCGCGCCGCGACCGGGACCAGGAAGGAATCGAGATCGAGCGTGTCGAGGCTCACGCTGGTCACGATGGACAACGGCACGGTGAAGGTGACCGTCACGCCACCGCTGCCCTTTAGATCGTCGAGTTCGAAGACGGCATCGCGCACCTGGACGTTGCCGCCGGTCGAGGACATGCGCCCGCGCAGGCTGAGCTTCTGCAGCTTCGACGGCGGCACCGACGACAGGTCGACCGCGAGCCAGGAGAGCGTCTCGCGCAGCTTGGGCCCGACCAGGCTGAACTGGCCGGTCACGCCGGGACGCGCCGCATCGCCCGTCAGCGTCGACTGCGCCTGCAGGACCATGTCGCCGGGCAGCGTGGCGATGAGCTTCGGCACTGCGACGGCCCCGCCCTTGGCATCGATTTCCAGCACGACGTTGCGGACCGGCTGCTTGTTGTAGATCACCTCGCCGACCTCGAAGGCGAGCCTGGCCGTGAGATCCCCCAGGAGGCTCTGCGACGTGGCGGCAGGTGCGTTCGCGGGCGAAGCGGTTGGAGCAGAGGGCGTTGCGGGAGGCGCGGATTGCTGCAGTGCGGCCAACCACCGGTCTAGGTCGAGCTTCGGCACGGCGATCTTGCCCTCGACCGCGAGCCTGGGCTTCAGCGCGACCGAAAGCGATCCCGAGCCGCTGTCCTGGCCGAGCGCCATCTTGAAATCCCGCGCGGCGAAGCCCGTCTGGGAAACGTCGATACCGCCGTCGAAGCTGAACTTGCCGGCGAGCAGCGCCGGGAGCACGGGCGCAGGCTGGCCGCCGAGCCTGACCAGCGTGCCGACGAACGTCGTGAGGGAGTCGGCCGATGCGGAAGCGACGCCGGAAATCTTCGCGGCCGCGCCGAGCTCGCTCAGTGTGCCCTTGAAGCCGAGCCTGCCGCCGCCCGCCTGCAGGGCCAGATCGGCGGTGTGGCCGTTGCCGCCGCGCGCGCCGACGGCGAGGTCGAGCCTGAGCGGCGCGCCGTTGATCGAGGCGTCGCCGGACAGCGAATAGGGACCGTCGATCGAGCCGACCGACGCGGTGAAGTTCGCTTTTTCGGCAACGACCGACACGCCCGCCTTCGAATCGCTGAAGATCAGCGTGCCATTGTCGATGATGAGGCGCCCCAGCGACAGCGGCCGCGGCGAGCTTGGCTTGGCGGCGGCCGGCTTCGCTTCGGCGACGGAGGGTGCGAACTCCCAGTTGGGCTTACCTTCGGCGTTGATCTCCAGCACGATCTTGGGTTCGACCAGCGTCACCTCGCTCACTTCGACATTGCCGCCCAGCAGGGCCAGCAGCGACGGCTTCACGGTGACCGACTTCACCTCGACCATGTTGGCGTTCTTGGAGCCGGCCGCATTGAAGAATTTCACGCCGGTCACCGAGACTGTCGGCGTGGGGAAGATCGAGAGCGAGATTGGCCCGTCGATCACCAGATCGCGGCCAGTGGCCGTCTTCACCTGCGAGACGATCAGCGGCTTGTAGGAATTGACGTCGATCAGTGCAGGCAAGGCCACGAGGGCGACGACCAGCAGCGCGACGATGCCGCCGCCAATCAGGAGACGCTTGCGGGTTGTTAGTGTCATGGCAGGGCTCCCCGGTCCGGCGGGCCAAGACTAGCGCATCGACTGCAGGCACGGCATAGAGAAATCCATGGCCGACATCGTCAACCTGCGACGTGCCCGCAAGGACAAGGCGAAGCGCGAACGAGAGGCGGAAGCGGATGCCAACCGCCGCCGCTTCGGCCGCACGCTCGCTCAGAAGGAAGCGGACAGGGACGCCGCCGACCGCGCCGTTCGTCTCATCGACGGCAAAAGGCTGGAGCCGGAAAAAAACTAAGCATCCCTGTCATCCCGAGCGAAGCGAAGGATCTCACACCAGCTGCGGAGCACGTTGATTGTTCCGTCAGGTCCTTCGCTGCGCTCAGGACGACTTTGAGGAGCTACCGTCCCGGTCTATTGATCGCCAGGCGCTCGAAGAAGGTGCGCGTGTTGGAGTCCGCGCCGGGTCCCGCGACCGCGCGCACGTTGGTGAGTTCGAGGCGCCGGCCGCTTTCGGCGTCGATCAGGACCGGATCGAGCGGCCGGTTGTCGGCGCGGTCCACCAGTTCCATCGGCTTGCCGCAGCGCGCGGCGGCGCCAAAGCGGTCGCCCCACTGCTTCAACCCGACGATCACCGTGAACAGCGCGGCGCCCTTCTCGGTCAGTCGATATTCGTGGCGCAGCGGACGCTGGCGATAGGCGGTCTTGCGGAAGATTCCGGCCTCCACGAGCTTCTTCAGCCGCGCGGTGAGCACGTTGCGCGCAATGCCGAGATTTTCCTGGAAGTCGTCGAAGCGGCGCACGCCGTAGAAGGCGTCGCGCACGATGAGCAGCGTCCACGGCTCGCCGACGACGTCGAGCGCCGAAGCGATCGAACAGTTCATCTGCTCATAGGAGGTGCGCCGCATCCGGAAAGTATAAGGCCGCACGCGGACGGCGCAATCTTGGGACCGTGCCAATCGCCCCAATGCAGAACGCCCGGGTCTTTCGACCCGGGCGCCCTTTTCGATTCTCTCTCAGGATCAGTCTGCTAGTCGCGCGACTGCCCCATGAAGCTCATCAGGAACTGGAACAAGTTCACGAAGTCCAGGTACAGGCTGAGCGCGCCGAACACGGCGACCTTCTCGATCATGTCCGTGCCCCAAGCCTCGGAGTACTGTTCCTTGATCTTCTGGGTGTCGTAGGCGATCAGGCCCGAGAAGATCAGCACGCCCGCGGCGGAGATGATGAAGCTCATCGTGCCCGACGGCCAGATCATGTTGACGATGCCGGCCAGCAGCAGACCGATCACGCCCATGAACAGGAACTTGCCCATCGCCGTCAGGTCACGCTTCGTCGTGTAGCCGTAGAGGCTGAGCGCGCCGAAGGCGGCGGCCGTCACGAAGAAGGTGCGTGCGACGCTGGCGCCGGTATAGCGGAACAGCAGCAGCGACAGGCTGACACCCATCAACGCCGTGACCGTCCAGTAGACCGCCTGGACCGCCGCGGTGCTCATCGTGGCGGCGCGGAACGAGACGAGGAGCAACAGGCCGAGCGGAGCGAAGATCGCGACCCAGCCCAGAATGTTCATGCCGACGACGCGACCCGACTGGACCTGGAAGAACAGGCTGGCGAGTTCCGGCGAGCTGAACAGGCCGAAGGCCACGATGCCCGACAGGGCGAGCCCCGAAGCCATGTAGTTGTACACGCGCACCATGTGGGCGCGCAGACCGACATCGAACGACGCCTGGTCGGCAACGGTGCCGGCGCGATTAAAGGTGCCGAAGTTCGGATTTACCATCTGGTTTCAAGCCTCCAAGGGGGCCTCGTTTGCCGAGCCCCTTCGCCGGATAATTTGGGGTTACAGCGCGACTGAATCAATAGGCAAGACTCGGTTCGAGAACCCAAAATCGCCCCTTCCCTGTAACGATTAGGTCATTCGTTGCGCAACAATGCAAGGGGCCGCTGCCTCAATGCCGCCAGAGTTCCCACCAAACCGAAAGCCAAGGTGAGCGCCATGGCGCCCACGGCGACTGCCACGGCCACGATCGGTAAGAACGTCCATTCGAGGTTCATGAGGCGGCGCACCACCAGATAGGCTGCCAGGGTCCCCACCCCAAGCGCCGCCACGGCGGTGGCGAGGCCGAGGAACGCGAATTCCCAGGCAAAAGTGCCGGCGATGCGGGCCCGGGTGGCGCCCAGCACCTTCATCACCACCGCCTCGTGGACCCGGCGACGCTGGGTGGCGAGCATCGCCCCCGCCAGCACAAGCACGCCCGCCAGGATGCTGAGGAAGCCGATCACCCGGCTGGCCAGCCCGATATTGCCGAGCACGCCCGCCGCCGTTTCGATGGCGTCGCGGATGCGCACAACGGTGACGTTGGGAAACTGGTCGGTGACCGCCTTGAAGATGGCGTCTTCGGCCGCCGGTGTCGATTTCACCGTGGCGAGGAAGGTGTGCGGCGCCTTGTCGAGGGCGCCGGGCGAGTAGACGAACACGAAGTTGATCGAGAGCGTCGTCCATTCGATGCGGCGCAGCGAGGCGATCTTGGCTTCGATGTCGCGCCCCAGGATGTTGACGGTGATGCTGTCGCCCAGCTTCAGGCCGAACTGGTTGGCCAGATTCTCGTCGAAGGAAATGAGCTGCGGCCCGCGATAGTCGGCCGGCCACCATTCTCCGGCAACGATGCGCGAGCCCTCGGGCGGCGTCGCCGAGTAGGTCACGCCGCGATCGCCCTCGACCGCCCAGCGCGCGTCGGACGGTACCGAAATCTCGCTGACCGGCTTGCCGCCGATCCTGACGATTCGGCCGCGCAGGGACGGCACCTTGTCGAGCGGCCCGGCCCCGGGGACGGCGGCGATCGCCTTCTCGAAAGCGGGCATCTGGCTCGACTGGATATCAACGAAGAAGAAGGCCGGCGCGTCGCTCGGAATGCGTCGGGTAAGCTGTTCGCGCAGGTTGCCCTCGATCAGGGCCGTCGCCACCAGCACGGTGAGGCCGAGGCCGAGCGACAGCATCACGATCGGCGTCGGCGCGCCGGGCCGGTGCAGATTGGCCAGCGCCAGCCGTAGCGCGGCGAATTTCGGCTTGCCGATCCAGGCGGCACCCAGCATCAGCAGCCGCGCCAGCAACGGGAAGGCGATGAAGGCGCCGACCGAGCCCAGCACGAAGTAGGCTGCGATCCGGAGGCTGTCGGCGGTGAAGATCGTGAAGGCCGCCAGCGCCATCGCAACGGCGGCGATGGCCAGCGCATCGCGCCAGACCAGCCGGCCGCCCTGCTGGACCACGGCGCCGCGCATCAGGGTCGCCGCCGAGACACTGCGGGCGCGCATCAGCGGCACCAGCGCGAACAGGAGCGAGACCAGCAGGCCGAACCCCGCGGCGGTCGCCAGGGGTCCGGCATAGAGCGCCACCCG
Organism: Reyranella sp.; assembly: GCA_017990895.1. Taxonomy (GTDB): domain Bacteria; phylum Pseudomonadota; class Alphaproteobacteria; order Reyranellales; family Reyranellaceae; genus Reyranella. The sequence goes on along the minus strand of JAGNNA010000067.1, from coordinate 1,145 downwards.
CGCCCGCACCGGCAGCACGTCGGCGATCACCGACTGGGCCACGAACGGAAGCGCCGCGCCGATCACCAGGCCGATGCCGACGCCAAGAGCCGTGAGAGCGGCGAGCTGGATGAAGTAGGTCGTGAAGACCAGCCGCTCCGGCGCGCCCAGGCACTTCAGCGTCGCGATGGTGCGCAGCCGTGCCGCAAGGAAGCTCGAGACGGCGTTGCCCACGCCCACCCCGCCCACGAGCAGCGAGGCGAGGCCGATCAGGCCGATGAATTGCGTCAGCCGGTCGAGCCAGAAACGGATGCCGCCACCGGCATCGTCGAGGCCCCTCACCCGCCAGCCGGCATCGGGGAAGCGGGCCTTCAGGGCCGTGATGACCGCCTTGTCCGAACGGCCGGGCGGCAGGCGCAGGCGGTATTCCCAGGTGAGCAGGCTGCCCGGCTGGACCAGTCCCGCCTCCAGCGCCGCGTCGAGCGGGATCATCAGCCGCGGCCCGAGGCTCGCAAAGGCGTTGAGCCCGCGGTCGGGCTCGCGGGCGATGATACCGCGCACCTCGACCGCCGTGTCACCCACCTTCAGCATGTCGCCGGGCGCCATGTTCATGCGGCGCAGCGCCGATTCCTCGACCGCGGCGCCCCAGATGCCGTCGCGCTTGCCCAGCGCGTTGGCGAGCGTGCCGCCATCGGCCATCTCGACCTTGCCGTAGAGCGGATAGGCCGGTTCGACCGCCTTGAGCTGCACAAGCGTCGGACGGCCATCGGGCTTGGTCGGTCGGGCCATGGCGCGGCTGTCGAGCCAGCGCACGAACTCGCCCTGCTCGCGCAGGAAGGCGATCTGCTCCGGCGTCGCCTCGCGGTAGAGCAGCGAGATCGCGACGTCGCCGCCCAGGATCTCGCGTGCGTCGGCGCGCAGCCCTTCCTCGATGGCGCGACTGAACGACAGGATCGCGGCAATGGCCCCGACGCCCAGCGCCAGGCAGGCGATGAACAGGCGGAAGCCGCCGAGGCCGCTGCGCATCTCGCGGCGGGCGAGGCGGAAGGCGAGGCTCATGGAAGCGCCGTCACTGCGCGGCGAGCGCGCGCAGGCGATCGTCCGCGACCAGCAGGCCGTCAGCGATGCGCAGCACCCGGTCGCACCGCTCGGCGAGGCCCATGTCG
>JAGNNA010000392.1 GCA_017990895.1 Reyranella sp. | reverse complement strand
ACATCGACGCGGAGGTGGCTTCGTCGGCGTCGCCGCCGAAGGACATGGTGCCGAAGCAGAGTTGCGAGACGTGGATGCCGGTACGGCCGAGGAGCTTGGTTTTCATGGCCGCTTTCTAGCATGCGGCAACACGATTCCGCAGCCGCCATGGAAAACCACCGCTCTTGCCCTTATGAGAAACCCGACGAGTTCGAGCAGGGTGTGTCGTGGCAAGAAAGACAATCGCGAAGAAGCCGACGCCCGCTGCCGCGCAGCACCGACGGGCGAGCCGTCCCAACCTGCCGGAACGCATTCTCGACGTCGCAGAGGAACTCTTCGGACGCGTCGGCTACGGCGGCGCGACGACGCGGGCCATCGCCAGCCGCGCCCGCGTGAACGTGGGGCAGCTCCACTACTACTTCGAGTCCAAGCGGGCGATCTTCGAGGCGGTGGTGGCGCGGCACGGCAAGGAGGTGACCGAGCGGCGGCGCCAGCTCCTGCAGGAGGCCGAGGCCCGCTATCCGCGCGGCATCGTCCCGCTCGAGGTGCTGGTCGATGCGCTGGTCCGCCCGCTGCTGATGGCCGAACCACGGGCCGGCGGGCGGCGGACGTCGATGCAGATGCATGCGCGCCTGTTCACGGATCCCGACGACACCGCCAGCATGGTACGCGCCGACATCTACGACGAGACCAACGCGCTCTATGTCGCCGCCATCCGGCGGGCCCTGCCGAAGATCCCGGCGAAGACGCTGTACTGGCGCTACTACTTCATGATGGGTGCTTACGTCTGGACGCTGCTGCAGCCCGGCCGGCTGGAGGCGATCTCCCAGGGGAACTGCGATCCCGCGGACATGGAAACCGCCATCCGCGAGATCGTTCCGTTCGTCTGCGCCGGCCTCGCCGCGCCGGCAGGGCGCTAGGCTGGCTTCACGCGGCTCTTCAGGCGGCAGCGGCATTTGTCGTACTGGTGGAGTTCCACCATGTTGCCGCATGGGTCGTTGAGAAAGAGCTGCTCGGCATCGGGACCCGTCGCGCCCTTGAGCGACCAGTAGTCGGCGCCGAGCCGGTCGAGTTCGGCCTTGGTCTCGACGATGTTTTCGACGGCCAGCGCAACATGCGGCGCGGTCGGGTCCTTGCCCGGCCCCTGGGCGAAACGCGACGGCAGGTCGCCGCCGATCAGATGGATCTGCCCCACCTCGCCGATGTTGATCCACATTCCGGGAATGCCCGGAATTTCTGGCCGCCCGATATCGTGCTCGAGGCCCAGCACGCCGGTGTAGAAATTCTTGAGGTCTTCGATCGTCTTTTCGCCGGCGTCGATCCGCACGCCCTGGTGATGAAGTTCGAGCACCTTGATCGCCATGTCCGCTCCTCCCGAGTCGTTCCGTTGAGGCAAAGTATCGTGATCGCGATCGTCATGGTCAATCGACCAACAAATTAGGTCGCTTGACCTGACGGCGCGACGCAAGCATCGTTGCGACAAGAGCAAGCGCTGAGGCGCCGGGAGGAATTCGACATGCGGACCAATCGGGCCGCCGACTGGACACCGTCGGCGACGTTGCCCAACACGCCGGTTTCGTTCACGGGCGTCAGCTACGCAGAGATGCTCGACCGCGCCCGCGCGCTGGTGCCGACGATCGCCGCCCGCGCCGGAGAATGCGAGACGCTGCGCCGTCTGCCCGACGATACCGAGCGCGACCTGCACCGCACCGGCCTCTTCCGCATGGTCCAGCCGTCGCGCGTCGGCGGCGCCGATCTCGACGTCGGCATCCTGGTCGACACCTGCGCGACGATCGCCCGCGTCTGTCCGTCGACCGCGTGGAACCTCGGCAACCTCTCCAGCCACCACTGGATGCTGGGCTACTTTCATCCCGAGGCGCAGGACGAGATCTGGGACGCTTCCCCCGACGTGCTGATCGCCACCTCGCTCATCTTCCCGGCCGGGCGCGGCCGCAAGGTCGAGGGCGGCTACGAGGTCTCGGGGCGTTGGCCGCTCTCCTCCGGCGTCGACAATTCCGACTGGAACATGCTGGGCTTCATGCTGCGCGAGCGTGACGACGGCCCACCGGTGGATCAGCGCTTCGCCCTGGTCCACCGCTCGCAGTACGAGATCATCGACACGTGGCATGCCGTCGGTCTCTCGGGGACCGGTTCGAAGGACGTCGAGATCCGGAACCTCTTCGTGCCGGAATTCCGCACGATCTCGGCCCGGACCATGAATGGCAAGCCGCACGCCGGCTCCGTCGTCAATCCCTCGCCCCTGTTCCGGCTTCCCATGCTCGCGCTCGGTCCCTACGTCCTTTCGGGTGTCATGCTGGGCTGTGCCCAGGGTGCCTACGAGAACGTGGTCGGCGCGGCCCGCACGCGCAACGCGACGACGACCGGGCAGCCGTTCGGCGCAAGCCAGGCCGTGCAGATCAAGGTTGCGGAGGCGAGCGTCCGCATCGACACGGCCGAAATGATGATGCGCCATGCCTGCGAGCATGCGATGGCAGCGGCCCGCTCCGGCCGCAACGCTGCCCATGACGACAAGTTGCGCTACCGGCGCGACGCCTTCTTCTCGGCCCGGCTCTGTCTCGAGGCGGTCGACATCCTGATGGGCATCGCGGGATCGAGCGGCCTCTATCTCGGCAGCCCGATGCAGCGCCTGTTCCGCGATGCGCATGCAGCCAATGCACACGTCATGTTCTCGACCGAGGTTCAGGGTGCATTGTTCGGACAACACGAACTCGGCATGGCCGGGCCACCGCCGCTGCTCTGACGCCGCGGCGGCCACAAATAAGCTCAACGTGTGGGAGGAAAGAAGAATGTCATTGTCATCGTTCATCGCAAAATTGGCGGGCGCCACGGCGCTGGTCGGCCTCTCGGCCTTCCCGGTCCAGGCGCAGACTTCAGGCGAGCCGATCAAGATCGGCGCGATCGTTTCCGCCACCGGCGCTGGCGCCGGCCTCGGCGTCCCGGAGCGCAACGGCCTGCTGCTCGCCGAGAAGGACATCAACGCCAAGGGTGGTATCAAGGGCCGGCCGATCAAGATCATCGTCGAGGACGATGCCTCCAATCCCGACACGGCCCTCAGCAAGGCCAACGACCTGATCTTCGGCCAGAAGGTCCAGGCCCTGCTCGGCCCCTCCCTCACCGCCAGCACCGTCGCGGTCGGCGGCGTGACGCACGCCAACAAGATTCCGCAGATCGCCTTTACCGGCATCGGCCCGGCGGTCGAGCGCGAGCGCAAGTGCGTGGCTCACGTGCTTCCGCCGCAGCGTCTCAACGCCACCGCTCTTCTGGAATATGCCAAGAGCATCAAGGCGACCAAGGTCGGCGTGCTGCACGACGCGGGCTACGGCAATGTCGTCATGGCTGAGCTGAAGCCGCTCGCCGACAAGTACGGCGTCAAGCTGGTCGCGGTCGAGAAGTTCGAGATCGGCGCCACCGACACCACCACCCAGGCCGCCAAGGTGAAGGCGTCGCAGCCCGATGCGGTGTTCATCATCGCCACCTCGGCCACGCCGTTCCGCAACGTCAAGCAGATCCAGATCACCCAGCCGGTGATCGCCGCAATCGGCTCCTCGTCCTACGAGTACGTGAACGCGATGGGACCGGCCGCCGACAACATCGTGATTCCCGAGTTCGTGGTCGGAGAGGACCCGCTGCCGCACCAGAAGGACTTCGTCGAGCTCTACAAGAAGACCTACAACTCGACGCCCAAGAACTACGAGGCAGCAGCCTGGGATGCGGCTCACATCATCGCCGCGGCCCTCAACAAGGCCGGTGCTGACGCCACCGGCGAAAAGCTCTGCGAGGCCATGAAGGCGCCCTACACCGGCGTTCTGGCCAGCTACAACTTTTCGGCCGATGACATGACCGGCATTCCGATCTCGAGTTTCGTCTTCTCGAAGCTGGTCGGCGGCAAATACACCCGCACGCCCTTCCGCGTCGCGCAGTAGCGCTCATCGGCGGCGCAGGTCCCCTCGCGGGGCCTGCGCCGCGCTTTATTTTGCGCGGAAACATTCCTTCATGACACTCAGCCTGGTCCTTCAGGCGCTCTTCGCGGGCGTGACGAACGGTATCGTCTACGCGCTCGTCGGCATGGGCCTGTCCGCCATCTTCAAGGGTAGCCGCGTGATCAACGCCATGCAGGGCGAGTTCGCCGTCATCGGCGCCATGACCACCGTGCTGCTGCTCACCAAGGCGGGCTGGCCGTATGCCGCCGCCATCGCCGGCGGCGCGATCGCGGGCGCCCTGGTTGGCGCCTTCATCGAGGTCGCCTTCGTGCGCTATATGGCGAAGAAAAACGCGAGCGAGGACAGTTTCCTGCTGCTCACCATCGGCCTCGCTCTCTCCCTTTCGGCCAGCATCCTCTATTTCGTCGGACGTGACGGCCACCTGCTGCCGCCGCTCGGCGGCGAGGGCGTGCTGATCGTCATGGACGCCGTCATCCAGTTCCATGCGCTGTGGCTGATCGCCATCGGCATCGGCGCGACCCTGGCGCTGCGCGCCTTCTATCACCGCACCACGATCGGCCTGTCGA
>JAGNNA010000391.1 GCA_017990895.1 Reyranella sp. | reverse complement strand
CGGCGAGGGTGAAAGACGGGGTCATGAGCCCTACTTTAGGCTATCGCCGCCCTGTAGTATCCGCCCGCCATGGCCCAACCCTACGACGAGATCCCGGACCGCCGCGCCATCGTGCGCCGCCGCACCATCGAGGAAGCCCTCGCCCGCCTGGTCGAAGACCTGCCGGAGGGCGGTGAGCCGCCGCGCCCGCCGGTGCTCGCCCTGCTGCGCGATGCGCTGACCAAAGGCCGGGCCGAGATTCGCCGTCGCTTCGAGGAGCCGGGCCCGCTCAAGAATGACGGGCCGGCCGTGCTCGTCGCGACCTCCTATCTGATGGACCAGATCATCCGGGTCCTCTACGACTTCGCCGATCAGCGCGCCTATCCGGCGGCCAATCCCAGCGCCGGCGAGCGGTTGGGCCTCGTGGCGACCGGCGGTTACGGCCGCGGCGAGCTGGCGCCGCTCTCCGACATCGATCTCTTGTTCCTGCGTCCCTACAAGCAGACCCCGCGGGGCGAGCAGATCGTCGAGTTCATGCTCTACCTGCTGTGGGACCTCGGCCTCAAGGTCGGCCACGCGACCCGAACGGTCGAGGAGAGCCTGCGCTACGCCGAGCGCGACCAGACGATCAGGACCGCACTGCTGGAAGCCCGCTACCTGTGGGGCGACCGCGCGCTGTTCGACGAGCTGCAGCGCGGGTTCGCACAGAAATTCTACATCGGTGACGGCCGCGACTTCGTCGACGCCAAGCTGGTGGAGCGCGACCAGCGCCATCAGCGCATGGGCGATTCGCGCTACGTCGTCGAACCCAACGTCAAGGAAGGCAAGGGCGGGTTGCGTGATCTGCACCTGCTCTTCTGGATCGCGAAGTATCTCTATCGCGTCAGCGAACCGGGCGAACTGGTCGCCAAGGGCGTGCTCACCCGCGAGGAGGCACGCCACTTCGAGCGGGCCGAACGCTTCCTCTCGACGGTACGCTGCCACATCCACTATCTGACGGGCCGTGCGGACGACCGCCTGTCGTTCGATCTCCAGCGCGAGATCGCCGCGCGTCTCGGCTATCAGGACCGGCCGGGAAGTCGCGGCGTCGAGCGCTTTACCAAGCACTATTATCTGCACGCCAAGACCGTGGGCGATCTCACGCGCATCTTCGTAGCCGCTCTCGAGGACAGCCGCCGCCGCAAGCCCAAGCTCGCCGCGCTATGGCAGAGCCTGCGGCCGCGCGAGCTCGACGGCTTCCGGCTCGACGGCGAACGCCTGGCCGTCACGGCACCGGATACGTTTGCCAAGGACCCCGTGGCGATCCTGCGTCTCTTCCACGTCGCGCAGGAGAACGATCTCGACATCCATCCGGCGACGTTGCGGCTGATCACGCAGAACATCCGGCTCGTGGACCGGCTTCGCAACGACCCTGACGCGAACCGGCTGTTCATGGAGATGCTGACGTCGCGCCACGATCCGGAGACGACGCTGAGGCGGCTCAACGAGGCCGGCGTGTTCGGGCGCTTCGTGCCCGATTTCGGCAGGGTGGTCGCGCAGACGCAACACGACATGTATCACACCTACACGGTCGACGAGCACACGATCCGCGCCATCGGCATCCTCTCGAAGATCGAATCGGGCGCCCTCAAGGAAGACCATCCGCTGTCGGCCGACGTGGTTCACAAGATCCTGTCGCGGCCGGTTCTCTATCTCGCGGTGCTGCTGCACGACATCGCCAAGGGGCGTGGCGGCGATCATTCGATCCTTGGCGCCGATGTGGCGATGCAGCTGGGGCCACGCCTCGGCCTCAGCGCCGCCGAGACCGAAACGGTCGCCTGGCTGGTGCGCTATCACCTCGCCATGTCGGCCACCTCGTTCCAGCGCGACCTGATGGACCCCAAGACTATCGAGACCTTCGCGGCGCTGGTCCAGTCACCCGAGCGACTGCGCCTGCTGCTGGTCCTGACGGTCTGCGACATCCGCGCTGTGGGACCGAACGTCTGGAACAACTGGAAGGCCGCGCTCCTGCGCCAACTCTACAACGCAACGGAGCAGGTCCTCTCCGGCGGCACGTTGAGCGGCGGCCGCGCCGAGCGAATCAAGCAGATCCAGACCGAGATGGCGAAGCTGCTGCCGGGCTGGGGCGAAGCCGACCAGGAAGCGCACTTCGCGCGCGGCTATGCTTCCTACTGGTTGTCCTTCCCGCCTGCCACGCTGGCGCGTCAGGCCGAACTCGTGCGCAGCGCCGAAAGGGCCGGTCAGCCGCTCGCCATCGAGCACCGGGTCGACGTGGCCCGCTCGGTCACCGAGGTCACGATCTACACGCTCGACACGCACGGCCTGTTCGCCCGCCTCGCCGGCGCCATGGCGATCAGCGGCGCCAACATCGTCGACGCGAAGATTTTCACCCTGGCAAACGGCATGGCCCTCGACACGTTCTGGATCCAGGATCTCGAAGGCAAGCCGTTCGACGGTCCGCAGCGCCTCGCGCGGCTGGCCGCCCGGGTCGAGCTGTCGCTGTCCAACCGTCTCGACATCCAGCGCGAACTGGACAGCCAGCGTGGCTCCTGGCCCAAGCGTGATCGCGTGTTCACCGTCGAGCCGCGCGTGCTGATCGACAACAATGCGTCCGACACCTTCACCGTCATCGAGGTGAACGGGCGCGACCGGCCGGGCTTCCTGCACGTCGTCACGCGTGCGTTGACGCGCCTCAACCTGCAGATCGCCACCGCCCATGTCACGACCTACGGCGAGCGCGCGGTCGACGTGTTCTACGTCAAGGACCTGTTCGGCCTGAAGGTCGTGAACGCCGACAAGCTGAAGCAGATCTCGACCACCGTCGAAGCCGCCATCCGCGACTTCGACTCCCGCTTCGACCCGGTGGTGAAGGCGGCGGAATAGCGCTGGGGGCGCGCCACTCCAGTGGCGCGATCATCGTCTCGGAATAAGCGAAGACGCGCCACTGGAGTGGCGCGCCCCCAGCGTCACTCCGGCTTGAAATTGGCTTCCTTCAGCAGGGCGGTGTTGGTTTCGACTTCCGACTTGATGAAGGCAGCGAATTCCTTGGGGCCACGGGCAGTGGGGACGATGCCCAGCGACGTGGTCTTGTCGATGAAGCCTTTGTCGCTCGACACGGCGGCCATGCCGGCAGCCAGCTTGTTCACGATGGCATCCGGTGTGTCCTTGGGCGCCCACACCCCGTACCAGGAACTCAGATTGAAATCCTTGAGGCCAACTTCGGCGGACGTCGGGATGTTGGGCGCCAGCGTCGTCCGTTCCTTCGATGTCACGAACAGGCCCTTGGCCCGGCCCGATGTTGCGAGCGGCAACAGCGCCGTCCAGGGATCCATGAAGAACTGGACGCTGCCCGCCATCAGGTCGGTGTTGGCCGGCGCCGTGCCCTTGTAGAGGATCTGGTCGAGTGGGATACCGATGCGCTTCAGCCAGGCGAGCGTGGCGATATGACCGGCGGAGCCACCCGAAGAGATCGCCACGAAAAACTTCTTCGGCTCCTTCGCGACCGCCGCCATGGTGGCGGCATAGTCGCTGCCCGGCACGTTGTTGTTGGCCAGCATGACCAGCGGCGCCTCACCAGCCTGGGCAATGGGTCGGAAATCCGTCTGCGGGTCGTAGGGGCAGGAGGGAACGACCGTCTTGCCCAGCACGAACAGGCTGGCATTGAACAGGATGGTGTAGCCATCCGGGTCGGCGCGACGCACCGTGTCGGAGCCGATCGTGCCGGACGCGCCGCCCACATTCTGGATGACGATCTGCTGGCCGAGCTTCTCAGACAGAAACTGCGCGGTGATGCGACCGAGCCCGTCCGTGCCGCCGCCGGGCGGGTAGGGCACGATCATCTTCAACGGCTTGTTGGGATAATCCTGGGCCAGGGCAGGAGAAACGGCGGGGGCGGCCAGAAGCGAAGCGCCCGCGGCGCCCAACATGGTCCTACGACGAAGTTTCATGGAAGACAGCCTCAGGGTTGCACGGAGATAGAAGATGCACACACTGTGCCATGGTTTGTCTCGCAAATTGTGCGTGAGACCCGTCGACCGCTGACCTCGCCGCACGGCACCCCCAAGGCCCGGGACGTGTCGAGATGCTGGCTGAGGGTCGCCCTGGCCCCCGGCGCGATGGGAGCGGGCGCCCCCTCGCGATAGGCCGATTTCAGCTCGACCGTTCGCTGGCGGCCGTCGCGCAGTGTCAGGACGACATCGACCTGCAGGTAGTCGATCGTCTCGCCCGACTTGTTCTCGACGACTAGGCTCGGGACACAGTTGCCGTAGATATTCGAATCGCCACCTCGCGTGACGTCGATGCCGTTGGCGGCGAAAGCGGGGAACGAGACGGCGACCAGCAGGAACGCCATGTCGATACGCATGCTCACCTCCCTTGCTTGTTTCGGCCGGGAAGCGTGACACGTCTCTCGCCAAAGGCCAAGACGGCGAGGCTCTGTTCTACTCCGCCGCCCGCTTGGCCGGCTCCCGGAATTCGGTGCGGTAACGGTCCCATTCCGCCGCGCCGTTCAGGTTAAAGCCCTGCTGCGGTG
>JAGNNA010000390.1 GCA_017990895.1 Reyranella sp. | reverse complement strand
ACCGTGACCATGCCGTACTTCGCCTGGTAGGCGGGATCGCCCATCTCGGCATTCGGCAGGATCGACAGGTTGTTGAACTGGATGCGGTTGTGCTGGCCGTTCTCCATCAGCTGGTCGACGCCGCGCACGTAGGATTCGTAGGTCTCGCCGGGCAGGCCCAGGATCAGGTCGGAGTACGTCTCGACCTTGTCGCGCGTGAAGCGACGCTGCAGCTCCATGTAGGTGCCGAGCGAGATGTTGTCGCGCTTGATCGCCTCGAGAGTCGGCATGTCGACGCTCTGCATCGAGAGCGCCACGCCCTTGTTCAGGCCGGCGTCGGACAGGATCTTCTGGGTTTCATAGGCGCGTTCCGTCGCGTTCTTGGTGTTCTGGACGGACAGCGCAACCGGGTAGCCGGTCTTCTTCTTCACGTCGGCCACGTAGTTGGCGATGTCGACGTCGCGCTTCTGGATGCCGAAGTTGGCATCGCAGCAGAAGATGTATTCGATCTTCTTCTGGGCGAACCAGTCGACCTCGCGATAGAGCCGCTCCTCGCCGAACTTCGTGACCTTCCCTGCCGTCGCGGAGCCCCAGTCGCAGAAGGTGCAGCGGAATGGGCAGCCGCGGTTGGTTTCCCAGAGACCGATCCAGCTTTCGGTCTGGTTGGCGGCCATGATCTCGTCGAAGGCGCCTTCGAGGAACGGCGAGGGAATCTCGTCGAGGTCGCGCACACGGTCGAGATTCTTGGTGCGCACGAAACTGCCGTCCGTCCGGACCATGCTGATGCCCGGGACCGTGTCCCAGGTCGCGCGCTCGTGGAACGTTTCCAGCAGCTTCAGGAACGTCCGCTCGCCCTCGTTGTGGACCGCAAGGTCGATCTGGCGATTGGCCCGCATGAAGGAGTCGGGCTGGTCAGGCACGTGCGGCCCGCCGAAGATGATGACGATGCCGGGCTTCAACGCCTTGAGGCGCCGCGCGATCTCGAGCGAAATCCGGCCATTCCAGACATAGGTGCTGAAGCCGACGATGTCGGCATCCTTCAGGGCCTCGACGGCATCGGCGATGCGCACGCGCTTGTAGAGCGGCGGCAGGAACCGATAGAGTTCCGGCCGGGCGGCGAACTTCTTCACATAGGTCTGCAGAAGTGCAACCGAATAGGGAAGATAGTTCTGGCCGGAGAAGGAGTTGTTGATCTGGACCAGACCGACGACCAGCGGCTTCGCCAGAGGCGTGGCTTGCACAGTGGCTTCGTCGGCGTGTGGCGTGGACATTCGCTGCGCCCCGTTGTCCTCGTTCCTTGGCGGAATGCGGAATTCAGCCAAAGTAGTGGACGAAATGTCGATGGAAGTCGCCCTGAGAGGTAGAGCGGCCCACTTCGCATTGCAATAGGATTGACGGGCATAATCCCATGGTCCAGCAGGGATTTTTCGGTGTCTCGGGGGCGAAATGCAGTTTGCGGGCAAAAAGGTTCTTATCACCGGCGGGGCCGGCTTCCTGGGAACCAACCTGGCTCTGAAACTGACGGCCCTCGGCGCCAGACTGCGCCTCACGACGCACCGGAAGCCTCTTCAGGTCGCGTTCCCCGAAGCCGAAGTCGTGCAAGCCGACCTGCGGGGCCCCGAGGATTGCGCCCGGGTCGTCGACGGTATGGACATCGTCTTCATCTGCTCGGCGCAGACCTCCGGCGCCGGCATCATTCGGACCACCCCGCTCGTGCATGTGACGCCCAACGTGCTGATCAACACCCTGCTCCTCGAGGCCGCCTACCAGGCGCAGGTAAAGAAAGTCTGCTTCATCTCGAGCGGCGCCGCCTATCCGGGGACCGGCACCCGACCCGTCACTGAGTCGGAGATGTTCGACGGCGATCCGGAGGAGGTCTATTTTCCCGCCGGCTGGATGAAGCGCTACGCCGAGATCCTCTGCCGGACCTATGCCGAGAAGATCGCGAATCCGATGGCCACCGTGGTCATCCGTCCGTCCAACGTCTACGGCCCCTACGACAAGTTCGATTTTGCGGTCAGCCACGTGACGGCCGCCCTGGTGCGGCGGGTGGCCGAGCGGCAGACGCCGCTGCAGGTGTGGGGCACCGGCCAGGACATTCGCGACCTGATCTACATCGACGATTTCGTCGAGGGCACCCTGGCCGCCGTCGCGACGGACCTGCCTTTCCTCGCCGTCAACATCTGCGCCGGCCAAGGCTACGCCGTCCGGCAGGTCCTCGAAACGCTGCTGGACGTCGATGGCTTCTCCGACGCTCGGGTGACGTTCGATGCCTCGAAACCCAGCACGGTTCCGGTGCGCCTGATGGACAATGCTCTCGCCCGCTCGCTGCTCGGCTTCGAGGCGAAGCTATCCCTGGCGGAGGGGCTGAAGCGAACCCTGGCTTGGTACAGGAACGACCCGGCCAGCCCGGCGCGCCGTTAGAACGGTCCCCGGAAACGCTTGTAGCCTTCGGTCATCGAGCGCTCGACCGGAAGGTCGATGCCGTGGCCGCTGCCGCGCACCTGGGTCAGGATCGCTTCGACGGTCTCGTGCTGGCTCGGGTAGTAGATGTCTTCGAGGCTCTTTGCCGTCGGACAGGGCGCCGCCGCCATGCCGAGCATGGCCGGCGCCTGGCGCAGCATCGCGGGATCGCGCAGCATGACTTGCCGGCAGACCTCGCCGGCGACGCCGTATTCGAGCCAGGACGTATCGGCGATGACGAGCCGGCCCGTCTTGCGGATGCTACCGATGACAAGCTCCCAGTCCGGATGGCTGATCGAGTTCAGGTCGATGACTTCGACTTCGATGCCGGCCTTCTCGGCCACGTACTGGGCCGCGCGCAACGCCTCCAGCACCATCACCGAGGTCGCCACGACAGTCACGTCGCGCCCTTCGCGGGCCACGTAGCTGGTGAGCGGGATCGGCTTCGACGGAGCCCCGGCAGAGACCGAGAAGTCGAGATTGTAGAGCAGCCGGTGTTCGATGCTCACCACCGGGCCAGGATGCCGGGCGATGATCTGCGGGTACATGTCGAGGATGGCTTGGCTGGTCGACGGCATGACGACCGTCAGGCCCGGGTAATGGGCGAACGTCGCCTGCGGGCTCTGGGAATGCTGCGCCCCCTGCCCCCAGCTACGCCCGACGACCAGGCGGATCAGCATCGGGCACGACATGATGCCGCCGAACATGTAGCGGTACTTGGAGGCCAGATTGACGATCTGGTTCATCGCCAGGAACGAGAAGTCGGCCCGGATATGCGTTGTGATCGGATAGTCTCCGACCAGCGCAGCACCGATCGCCACGCCCGTCATGCCCTCTTCCATCAGGGGGACATCGAACACGCGCGCGGCGCCGTACTTCTGCGCGAGGCCGGTGGTCGAGCCGAAGATGCCCTTAAAGTCGTCGACGCCCTGGCCCATGATGAAGGTGTTCGGATGATCGGCCAGTGCCGCATCCATAGTCTCCAGCAGCGCGCCGGCATAGGACAAGACGCGCGTCTGTGTCGACGGACGCTCTTTCGTAGAGACGTTCATGCTTCAAGCCCTGCCTAGATGATGTCGGTCAGCAATTCGTCGCGCCCCGGGAAGGGACTGTTCTCGGCGAACTCCGCGGCCGCCGCGATCTCCCGGTCGATCTCCGGCTTGAGCTCTGCGACGAGCTTCGCGTCGAGCAGCAGCGGATCCTTCGCCTTCCATTCATCGATGTCGGTGGCGCTTCGGTAGCCGAAGTGGAAGTCGTCGCCGACGCCGACATGCTCCTTGTACCGCCCGGTGGCGATCTCCAGGACGAACGGCCGGCCGGCGCGCACGACCGAGAGCGCATCGAGGGTGGCCTGCCGGATCGCCATCATGTCCCAGCCCTCGTCCACCCGGCGGCATTCGATGCCGAAGGTCTTGGCGTGCTCGAGCAGATTGTAGGATTGCCGGGCATTCTTGAAGCTGTGCACGGCGAGGCCGTTGTCCTCGCAGAGGAAGAGCACCGGCACCTTCATGAGCGCCGCGAAGTTCAGGCTCTCGTGATAGACGCCCTCTTCGGTCGCACCGTCGCCGAACACGGCAACCGCAACACGCGAGCTGCCGCGGCGCTTGAACGACAGCGCGGCGCCGACGGCATGCGGAATGGAACTGGCGACGACCGCCGAGGAGCCCATGAGCCCGACTTCCGGTGCCGAAAGGTGCATCGACCCGGCCTTGCCCTTGGAGACGCCGCCGATGCGGCCGTAGAGCTCGGCGAACATCTTGTCGAGCGAGCCGCCCTTCGCGATGTAGAAACCGTGCGAACGATAGGTCGCAAACACCAGATCGTCCGCGTTCAGGGCACCGCAAACCCCGACCGCCACGGCTTCCTGGCCGATCGACAGATGGACGGGGCTTTGGATCCTGTCGGACGGGTAGAGCTCGATGATGCGCTCTTCGACCAGCCTGATCGTCAGCGCTGTCCGGAAAAGTCGGCGGTAGCGCTCGTCGCTGTCCATCAAACTACATTCCCCAGCCTGAAAGTCAGCCATTCCGGCCGCCACTGCCGCCTCTCCTAGCGATACGCCTGCAACTATTCAACAC
>JAGNNA010000389.1 GCA_017990895.1 Reyranella sp. | reverse complement strand
GAAGACCGCATGTGGTGGTATCGCGGCCTGCGCCGGCTGGCCGCGGACCAGCTGGCACGGGCGCTGTCCCGGACGAACGCCCGTGGTCCGGTCCTCGATGCCGGGTGCGGTACGGGCGGCATGCTGGGGGTGCTGGGCCCGGCCGTCGACGGCCGGCCCACGGTCGGCCTGGAATACGACCCCGTGGCCGCCGGCATGGCAAAGGCCAAGGCGGATCGTCCGGTCGTCTCCGGCTCGGTTGACGAAATGCCGCTCGGGAACGAAACGCTCGGGGGCTACGTCTCGCTCGACGTACTCTGCCATGCCAACGTCGAACCCGAGCGTGCCCTGAAAGAGGCGCACCGCTGCCTCGGGCCCGGCGCGATCGCGATCTTCAATCTGCCGGCTTATTCTTGGATGCTGTCGGCCCACGACAGGCGCGTTCATAATGCCCGCCGCTTCACCCGCGGCGAGGCCCGCGCCCTCATCGCGGCGCCGGGCTTCCGTATCCTTCGGGCGAGCTATTGGAACACGCTCCTGTTTCCGCTGATGCTGATCCACCGGCTGATCGAGCGCGGGGACGCCGAGAGCGACGTGCGCGACTATCCACGCTGGCTCGATGCCATCTTCTCCACTGCGCTCGCCATCGAGCGCGCCGCTATCGGCGCCGGGCTCAGCCTGCCGTTCGGCGGTTCCCTCATGATCGTGGCGGTGCGTGATGCTTGAGAATTCAGCCGAGGGGCCGGCCCTCTCCATCGTCGTGCCCGTCTACAATGGCGCGGCGACCGTCGGCGAACTGGTGAAGGCGCTGCGCGCCCTGGAGATCGAGGGTGGCCTGGAGATCGTCCTGGTGGTCGACGGCAGCCCCGACAACAGCCTCGACGTCTGCAAGCAGCTCGCGGCCGAGCCCGGCGCGCCGGTGACGGTGCTGAGCCTCAGCCGCAATTTCGGCGAGCACAATGCGGTCATGGCGGGCTTCGCGCGGGCGCGCGGCGCCTACACGATCACAATGGACGACGACCTGCAGAACCCGCCCGAGGAGGTCCGTCGCCTGTTCGAGCATGCGCGCGACGGCAGGTACGATGCGGTCTACACCTACTACGAGGAAAAGAAGCATGCGGCCTGGCGCAATCTCGGCAGCCGCTTCACCAACTGGTGTGCCGACAAGCTGATCGACAAGCCGCAGGGCCTTTATCTCTCGAGCTTCCGCTGCGTTTCGCGCTTCCTGCGCGAGCGGGTCGTATCGAGCTACGAAGGACCGGCGCCCTATGTCGACGGCCTGATCTTCCAGATCACCCAGAACGTGAGCCGTCTGCAGGTCAACCACCTGCCGCGCGCCGAGGGACGCTCGAACTACACGCTGCGCCGGCTGCTGCGGCTCTGGCTGGCCATGTTCCTCAACTTCTCGGTGATGCCGCTGCGTATCGCGACGATCCTCGGCCTGATCTTCGGCGCGCTGGGGGCGCTGGCCGCCGGCATCACGATCGTCGAGGCGATCATTTCCGACCGGGCGCCGCAGGGCTGGGCGTCGCTGATGGTCGCGGTGCTCGTGCTGGCGGGCGTGCAGCTCCTCGTGATCGGCATGATCGGCGAGTATCTGGGCAGCATGTTCCTGGCCGTGAACCGCAAGCCGCAATACCTCGTGCGGGAAGTGTTCCGCCGTGGTTCTGGAGCCGGGGGGCTCGACATCGAGCGGCCGAAGGTCGATACGCGGGCGGCCGGCCAGCCGCATCGCGAGCCTTCGCACGAGCCGGACCGCAGGGAGAGTTGAAGCATGACGATCTACTACGTGGCGCTGGGGATCGGCATCCTGGCCGGCATTGGCGGCCAAATTCTCCTGAAGGCCGGAGCCGACGCGCCGGACTTCGTGAGCCAGCTCTTCCGCCCCTCGACCATCATGGGACTGGCGCTCTACGGCTCCGCTGCGTTCCTCTACATCGTCGCGCTGCGCAAAATTCCGGTTTCGGTCGCCTTTCCCAGCGTGTCGCTCTCCTATGCGATCGTTGCAGTGCTCGGGCACTTCCTTTTCGGCGAACCGTTCGGCATCAAGCAGATCGGCGGTATCGCGCTGATCGTGGGCGGTGTCGTTCTCATCAACCAGACCTGAGAGGGGTGTCCCCGTGAATTACGAGCAGATCAAGTACGACACCAAGGACGGCATCCTCACCATCACGCTCAACCGGCCCGACAAGCTCAATGCCTTCACCGGCAAAATGCTGTCGGAGCTGCTCGACGCGATGGACCGCGCCGACCGCGACGACGACGTGCGCGCGATCGTGTTCACCGGCGCCGGCCGCGGCTTCTGCGCCGGTGCCGACCTGTCGGGCGGCGCCAACACCTTCAACGCCGAGAATCGTGGGCCGGTCGATCCCGGCCTCGATGGCCATCGCGACGGCGGTGGCCTCTTCACCCTGCGCCTGTACGAATCGCTGAAGCCCACCATCGCCGCCTGCAACGGGCCGGCGGTCGGCGTCGGTATCACCATGCAGCTCGCCATGGACATCCGCCTGGCCTCCGAAGCGGCGCGCTACGGCTTCGTGTTCACGCGCCGCGCCATTGTGATGGAAGCCTGTTCGAGCTGGTTCCTGCCGCGCCTCGTGGGGCCGCAGCAGGCGCTGGAATGGGTGATGACCGGTCGAGTCTTCTCCGCGGAGGAAGCGCTGAACGGTCGGCTCGTGCGGTCGATCCACAAGCCCGACGATCTCCTGCCGGCAGCCTATGCGCTGGCCCGCGAGATCGCCGACAATACCGCGCCGGTCTCGGTGGCGCTGAACCGGCAGATGATCTGGAAAATGCTGGGCGCCGACCATCCGATGGAAGCGCACAAGGTCGATTCCAAGGGCATCTACTCGCGCGGCAAGTCCGACGACGTGAAGGAGGGCGTGACCGCCTTCCTCGAAAAGCGCCCGGCCCGCTTCCCCATGAAGGTGAGCGACGGCATGCCGTCCTATTTCCCGTGGTGGCAGGAACGTAAGTTCAAGTAAGTCGAGTTCCTCCGCGACCCGCGGCGGTTGCCGCGGCGCTTACCTTGCGGCAAGCTGCCCGAAAACAAGCCTGTCGCGGAGGAAACGATGACCAAGCTGCAGATGCGGCGCCGGACCTTGCTGGCGGCCGCCCCGATGGTACTGGCGGCGCCTCATGTCGCGCGGGCCCAGGCCAAGCCCGAGAAGAGCAAGGTGATCCTGGCCGTCGGCGGCAAGTCGGCTCTTTACTACCTTTCGCTGACTATCGCCGAGCGCAAGGGCTTCTTCAAGGAGGCCGGCCTCGACGTCGAGATCAACGACTTCCAGGGCGGCGCCAAGTCGCTGCAGGCCCTGATGGGCGGCAGCGCCGACGTGGTGGCCGGCGCCTACGAGCACACGATCCGCATGCAGCAGCGCGGACAGGACGTGACGGGCTTCGCCCTGATCGGGCGCGGCATGCAGATCTGCATCGCGTTGCGCAACGACGTGGCCGCCAGGGTGAAGGGGCCGGCCGACATCAAGGGCATGAAGTTCGGCGTCACGGCGCCGGGCTCGTCGACCCACATGCTGCTGAATTTCTGGGCGGCCAAGGGCGGGCTGAAGGCCAGCGACGTGGTGGCGGTCGGTGTCGGGGCCGGAGCGTCGGTCATCGCCGCGATCGAGAAGGGGGAGGTCGACGGCGTCTCCCAGACCGATCCCGCGCTTACCATCCTGACCGACAAGAACCTGGTGAAAGTCGTGGTCGACACGCGCACGACCAAGGGCAACCAAGAAGTGTTCGGCGGTGCCTTTCCGGCGGCCAGCCTCTATTCGCAATCCGACTTCATCAAGAAGAATCCCGGTACGACGCAGGCATTGGCCACCGGCATCGTGCGCGCCAACCAGTGGCTGCAGACGGCCTCACCGGCCGACGTCGCCAACGCCGTACCCGAGGGCTATCTGCTGGGCGACCGCGCGGTTTACGAGAAGTCCTTCGCCGGTGTCCGCGAGACGATCTCGCCTGACGGCACCATGCCGGCCGGCGCGATGGAGAATTGCCTGAAGTTCCTGGCGGAGAGCGATCCAGCCATCAAGCCCGCGACGGTGAAGCTCGCGGACACCTGGAACAACGAATTCGCCCAGCGCGCCGCCAAGCGCAGCTAGTCGACGTGACAATGACGAAGGACGTGCCGGCCCTGGCGCTGGCCGACATTACCTGTCGCTTCGCCGACCGCGACGATGCGAGCAAAGCCTACACCGCCGTGGCCAACGCTACGCTGACCGTGGCGCGCGGCGAGTTCGTGTCGGTGGTCGGACCGACCGGCTGCGGCAAGTCCACCCTGCTCAACGTAGCGGCGGGGCTGTTGGAGCCGTCATCGGGCACGGTCGAAGTGTTCGGCGAGAGATTGCTGGCAGCGCAGGGCGTGAACCGGCGGGCGGGTTACATGTTCCAGGCCGATGCGCTGATGCCGTGGCGTACCGGCATCGACAATGTGGTCGCAGGCCTCGAATTCCGCGGCGTGCCGCGGGCGGAGGCGGTCGGGCAGGGCGAGGCGTGGCTTCGCCGCGTCGGGCCGGCGGGATTCGGCGACCGCTATCCGGACCAGATGTCCGGCGGAATGGGCAA
>JAGNNA010000388.1 GCA_017990895.1 Reyranella sp. | reverse complement strand
CCATGTGCGGCATCATCGGCATCATCGGCAAAGCGCCCGTCACGCCCCTCCTGGTCGACGCGCTGAAGCGGCTCGAATATCGCGGTTATGACTCGGCGGGCATCGCCACCCTGGTAAACGGGCACATCGATCGCCGCCGGGCCGAGGGCAAGCTGGTGAACCTCGAGGCGCGGCTCAAGGACGAACCGCTCGCCGGCACGATCGGCATCGGCCACACGCGCTGGGCCACGCACGGCAAGCCGTCGGAGCGCAATGCCCATCCGATCGCGACCGACCGGGTCGCGGTGGTCCACAACGGCATCATCGAGAATTTCCAGGAGCTGAAGGAGGAGATGGAGGCCGAGGGTCGCCGCTTCGACAGCGACACCGACACCGAGGTCGTGGCCCAGCTCATCACCTCCTATCTCGAGAGGCAGATGTCGCCGGAGCAGGCGATGGGGACGGCGATGGAGCGCCTGCGAGGCGCCTTCGCGCTCGCCGTGCTGTTCAGCGGCCGCCACGACCTTCTGATGGGTGCGCGTCGTGGAAGCTCGCTGGCCGTCGGCTATGGCGACGGCGAGATGTACATCGGCACCGACGCGCTGGCGCTGGCCCCGTTCACCAAGCGCGTCAGCTACCTCGAGGATGAGGACTGGGTCGTCGTGCGCGGCGATGGTTGCACCGTCTACCAGGGCACCACCGAGGTTAAGCGCGAGATCCGCCAGACCGGGCTGAGCGGCGCCATGATGGGCAAGGGCAACCACCGCCACTTCATGCTCAAGGAGATCCACGAGCAGCCGGCGGTGATCGGCGACACGCTGCAGAGCTACGTCGATCCGGCGACCCGAACGGTCGCCCTGCCGGCGTTGCCGTTCGATTGGAAGAAGGTGAGCCGCATCACCCTGACCGGCTGCGGCGGCGCCTTCTACGTCTGCATGGTCGCCAAATACTGGTTCGAGCAGATCGCGCGGCTACCGGTCGAGGTCGAACTGGGCTCGGAGTTCCGCTACCGCGCGCCGCCACTGCCGGAAGGCGGCGTCTGCATCGCGGTGTCGCAGTCGGGCGAGACCGCTGATACGCTGGCGGCGGTTCGCTACGCCAAGGCCGAGAAGCAGACCGTGCTCTCGGTCGTGAACGTGCCGGAAAGCGCGATCGCCCGCGAATCGCATGTCGTGCTGCACACCCTGGCCGGCCCCGAGATCAGCGTCTGCTCCACCAAGGCCACGACCACGCAGCAGACCGTTCTGCTGGCCGTGGCAATCGCCGCCGGCCGGGCGCGTGGCACGCTGTCGGCGGCCGACGAGGCGCGCTACGTGGCGGCGCTGATCGAGCTGCCGGCGTTGATCATCGAGGCGCTGAACATGGAGGCGCAGTACCGGCAGATCGCCGACACCGTGCTCGCCGAAGCGCGGGACGTGCTCTATCTCGGCCGCGGAACGTCCTTCCCGGTCGCGCTCGAGGGGGCGCTCAAGCTGAAGGAGATCTCCTACATCCATGCCGAGGGCTACGCCGCCGGGGAGATGAAGCACGGGCCGATCGCGCTGATCGACGAGCTGGTGCCCGTCGTGGTCGTGGCCCCCAACGATCCGCTGTTCGACAAGACGGCGTCGAACTTCGAGCAGGTCAAGGCGCGGGGCGGCAAGCTGGTGCTGCTGAGCGACGCCGCCGGCGTCGCGCGCCTGGGGCCGCACGCGGTCGCGACGCTCACCCTGCCGGCGGTCGATCCCGTCGTGGCGCCGGTCCTCTACACGATCCCGGTGCAGCTGCTGGCCTACTACACCGCCATCGCCAAGGGCACAGACGTCGACCAGCCGCGCAATCTCGCCAAGAGCGTCACCGTCGAATAGCGCTGTCGGGCGGGCACGAAAAAGCCGCGGGCCTTTCGGTCCCGCGGCTTTTGATTGTGAGGACGCCTAGCGCGTGCCCTGCGGCAGGCCGGGCGGCGGGCCCGAGGGCGCCGGAGCGGGCTGGCCACCACGCGGTTGGGGCTGGGCCGGCCGGGGCTGCGCCGGCTGCTGGGCCGGCATCATCGTCTGCACGATGGCGCGGATCTTGGCGGCCTCCGCTTCCTGGGCCTTCTTGAACTCTTCCTCGCTGATGAAGCGATCCTTGTTCAGATCCATCTCGCCGAACTGCTTCAGCGCGTAGGCCGTCAGCTCGACGCGGTCGATCTGGCCGTCCTTGTTGGTGTCGATCTCCGCGAACTTGCGCATCGCGATCTGCTTGCGCATGTCGAACGGCAGCAGGTTCTTGGCCTGCGGCCCATCCGCGGGGCCGGCCAAGACGACATACTCGGCGCCGCTGATCTTCGTGTCCTTGTTCTTGTCGAGTTCGTCGCTCTGACGGAGCTGCATGTCCATGAATTCGTTCAGGGTCATCATGCCCTGGCGGCGACGCGCCTCGGCCTGCTGGCGCTCGGCCGCTTCGCGCTGCATGGCGCGCTGGATGATCAGCCGAACCTCGGGCTCGGTGATCTTGTTGTCGCGGTCGGTGTCGTAGTTGTTGAACTCCGCATGGACCAGAGCCTCCGCCTCGCCGCGCTCGACGAAGCCGTCGCGATTGGTGTCGAGGTTCTGGAACTCGGCGCGGGCGCGGCTGCGGCGCTCCTCGAGCGGCGGCAGGCCAGGCGCATCGGCTGGCGTCACCGGCGGTTC
The DNA here is from genome assembly GCA_017990895.1 of Reyranella sp. Taxonomy (GTDB): domain Bacteria; phylum Pseudomonadota; class Alphaproteobacteria; order Reyranellales; family Reyranellaceae; genus Reyranella. The sequence continues at coordinate 1,921 of JAGNNA010000388.1, read as the reverse complement.
GACGACCTTGATGAACTCCTCGACCGACAGCTTGTTGTCCTTGTTGGTATCGAGGGTCTCGAACGACTTCATCCGGTACTTCAGGAAGTCGGCGCGGGTAACCTCACCCTTCTTGTCGACGTCGATGTCGATGAACCACTGCGGCAGCGGGACCGCGCCGCCAGGCGCCGGCGCTGGGGCTGCGGCGGTGCCGGGGGGCGTTCCGGCGGCAGCCGGCGGCGCCGCTGCAGGTGGCGCGGCCTGGGCCGGCGGCTTGTTCTGGGGCCAAGCCTGGGTCGGTGGCGTCTGGGCGATCGCCGGAACGGCGAAGCAGGCCGTGGCGGTCAGGAAGAGGAACGGGCGGAACATGCGATTCATTGCGGTGAGCCCGCTTTTGGAAGGGGAGATTTCGTATCGGTTGCAAAGAGCGGCATGTCAATGTCCGCCAACCACAGCCAACCTGCGGCGCAATCGCGCCGAAAGCATGGCATTCATCCATTTGGGTTGCACGTCCGCTCGGGATGGGTCATCGTTGGTCGTGTGCAGACTCCGAAGAAGGGTCGCAAGTACTTGGGAGGACAGGGTAATTTCGCTTCGTTGGCGTGTGTAATGCGCCGGCCGGCGAAACCGGCATTCACATGGCAGATCCATCTTCATCCCGCGGCTCGCCGCTGCTCAGCGTGCGCGACGTGTCCGTCCGGTTCGGCGGTATCGTCGCCCTCGACGGCGTAACCTTCGACGTCTTTTCAGGCCAGATCGCCGGGCTGATCGGCCCCAACGGCGCCGGCAAGACGACCCTCTTCAATTGCCTGAGCCGCCTCTACACGCCGAACAGCGGCGACGTTCAGTTCGAGGGGCGGACCATCCTCGACCGGCCGAGGCACGCCATTCCCAGGATCGGGATCGGCCGCACGTTTCAGAACGTGGCCCTGTTCGACAAGATGTCGGTCCTCGACAACGTCAAGGTCGGCTGCCACAGCGTCAGTTCGACCAGTTTCTTCGAGAACGCCCTGCGGCTGCCGAAGGTGAAGGGCGAGGAGGAGGCGATCACCCGGCGCGCCCGGGAATTGATCGACTTCATGGATCTGGTGCCGTTCGCCGACGCCATGGCCGGCCCGCTGCCATTCCCCATCCGCAAGCGGGTCGAACTCGCCCGGGCGCTGGCCTCGAGCCCGAAGCTGCTGCTGCTCGACGAGCCGGCGGCCGGCCTGAACCACGATGAGATCGAGGTGCTGAAGGGGCAGATCAAGCGCGTCCGCGACCTGCAGAACGTCACGGTTCTTCTCGTCGAACATCACATGAGCCTCGTCATGTCCGTCTCGGACAAGGTCGTTGCGATCGATTTCGGCAGGAAGATCGCCGACGGCACGCCGGCTGAAGTACAGCGCGATCCGGAAGTGATCCGCGCCTATCTGGGGACCGCGTGATGGCCGCACTTCTGGAGGTGAGCGGACTGAAGGCCTTCTACGGCCAGACCCAGTCGCTCTACGACGTAGGCTTCGAGATCCCCACGGGTGGAATCACGACCCTGCTGGGCGCCAACGGCGCCGGCAAGACGACGACGCTGCGGGCGATCTGCAACATGGTCCGCACCGACGGCACCATCCGCTTCGACGGGAAGAACATCCGCGGCATGGCGACGGAGGAGATCGTCCGCCAGCGCATCGCCCACGTTCCCGAGGGACGCGGGACCTTCACTACGCTCACGGTGGACGAGAACCTTCGCATCGCCGCCTATACCCGCAAGGACAAGCAGGGGGTGAAGGACGAGCTGGAGCGCGTCTTCGCCTATTTCCCCCGGCTCAAGGAACGCATCCAGCAGCAGGCCGGTACGCTGTCGGGTGGCGAGCAGCAGATGCTGGCGATCGCCCGCGCGCTGATGCTGAAGCCGCGGCTGATGCTGCTCGATGAGCCCTCGTTCGGGCTCGCGCCGCTGATCGTG
>JAGNNA010000066.1 GCA_017990895.1 Reyranella sp. | reverse complement strand
CTTTGAGGCGGCTGCAAAATCCGGCGTGCCCAGTCAGAGCCTGATTTCCTCAAGTCGGCCGCTTTCCAGAAGATGGACTATCAGGTCGTCCATCCAGCCAATGCAGACCTCGTGATGGTCGAAGAAAGCTGGCCTGCGCCGGCAAAGCCCATCCGTGCCGCCTTCCTGGCGAGCGAGGACGGCAAGAAGAGCCCCAACGCGACCCCGCGCTTCATCCTCTTCCAGGACGGCAAGATCGTCCTCACGGTCACCGGAAACGGCGGCTGGAAGGACAAGATGTGGCCGAAGATGCAGGAAGTGACGGCCACCAAGGCCTAGTTTCCGCCCGGCCTGCGTTGCTCCATATTGCCCTCGTGGGATCTCTCACGAGGGGGAAATGGATTGATGCTCAAGCGACGCAATGTGATGGCGGGTGGCCTGTCGTTGGCCGCCACGGCGGGCCTCACTCGCGCTGCCGGCGCGCAGGGCGCGAAGAAGCCCGTGCTGATCTTCGCCGGTGACGAGACGTCGGAAGCCTGCAAGGTCTGGCGCACGCAATGGGAGCCGCTCTTCAAGCAGGCCCCGGTTTTCCAGAAGGTCGACTACCGCGTGGTGTTCCCGAAGACGCCGGCGCTGCTGCTGAAGCCCGCGAGTTGGCCCTCTGACCTGCGCTGGGTGCTCGACGCCTTCCTGATGAGCCAGGTCGGCATCGAACAGGGGGCCGAGACGCCGCGGTTCTTCCTCGTCCAGAATGGACAGATCACCTTCACCGCGGTCGGCAACAATGCCTGGCGCGACGTCATGTGGCCGACCCTGCTGGATGTGACCAACTCCCAGCCCTGAGGCCGCGTCACGGCGCAGTGAGCAGGGTTGATTTGCGGCTACCCGCCGCCGGAGCCATTTAAAGGATACGGCGTAACAGGAGTGGGACGATGCTGATCAAGCGCATGAAAGGCTGGGAGCTGCCGGAGTCGAAGGCGACCTCCGAAAGCCATTATCTCAACCGGCGTTCAATGGTGCGCGCCATGGGCTTTGGCGCGGCCTCGATCGCCCTGCCCGGCCAGCTCATGGCGCAGGACAAGTCGCCCGATCCGTCGGCCGGCCTCTATCCCGCCAAGCGCAACGACCGGTACGGTGTGCCGACACCGATGACGGCCGAGAAGCTGGCCACGACCTACAACAACTTCTACGAGTTCGGCACCGACAAGAGCATCTGGCGCGAAGCCCAGAAGCTCGAAGTACGGCCGTGGACGATCAAGGTCGGCGGCATGGTGGAGAAGCCGTTCGAGATCGGCATCGACGATCTCCTCGCCAAGGTTCAGTTCGAGGAGCGGGTATACCGTCATCGCTGCGTCGAGACCTGGTCCATGATCGTGCCATGGACCGGCTTCCCCGTGCGCTCGCTGGTCGAGGTCTGCAAGCCGCTGGGCAGCGCCAGGTTCATCGTCATGAAGACCCTGTCGAGGCCCTCGGTGATGCGCGAGCAGCGCGACCTTCTCTATCCGTGGCCCTACACGGAGGGGCTGGCGATGGACGAGGCGATGAACGACCTCGCCTTCATCGCGACGGGCCTCTACGGCAAACCCATGCCCAAGCAGAATGGCGCGCCGCTGCGTCTCGTGGCGCCCTGGAAGTACGGCTTCAAGAACGTGAAATCGATCGTCAGCGTCGAATTCACCGACAAGAAGCCCAAGACGTTCTGGGAAGGGCTGCAGTCCAGCGAGTACGGCTTCTGGGCCAACGTGAATCCCGAGGTCGCCCACCCACGCTGGAGCCAGGCCACCGAGAAGCCGCTGGGCAGCGACCAGCGCATCCCGACCCTGCTCTACAACGGCTATGCCGAATTCGTGGCCGGCCTGTACGCCGACCGCAAGGCGGAAAAGCTGTTCATGTAGTCCGCCCTCCTTTGCCTTGCCGCACCGGGCCGCTAAAACGGAGCCCGGCCGACGAGGCCTCGGGAGGAAACGTGAAGCTCAACCGTCGTACGACCCTGGCGGGCGCCGCCGCGCTGGCCGCGGGTTCGCTGTCCAAGTCCGCCTTCGCCCAGGCCTATCCCAGCAAGCCGATCAAGATCGTCGTGCCCTTCGCGGCCGGCAGCGCCACCGACCTGACGGCGCGCGGCCTCGGCGCCAAGCTGCAGGACATCCTGAAGCAGCCGGTCGTGATCGAGAACAAGCCCGGCGCCAGCGGGCAGCTGGGCGCGTCCGCCGTCGCGACCGCGCCGGCCGACGGCTACACGCTGATGATGGGGACCAACACGACGAATGCCGCCAACGGCGCCCTGTTCAAGAAGCTGAGCTACGACATCGACAAGGATTTCGCGCCGATCATGCGCTGCGTGATGGGCGTCAACGCGCTGGTCGTGAACAACGACCTGCCGGTGAAGACGACCGCCGAGCTGGTCGACTACGCCAAAAAGAACCCCGGCAAGCTCAACTACGCCGAAGCCAGCGCCTCGCAGCGCCTCTCGGGCGAGATGTTCAACAAGCTGGCCGGCGTGAAGATGGAACGGGTGCCCTACAAGGCCAGTCCGCAGGCGCTGGGCGACGTGGCCTCAGGCCAGGTCCAGGTGATGTTCCCCGACCTGCCGCAGGCGCTGACCCAGATCGAGGCCGGCCGCGTGCGCGGTCTCGCGACCACCGGCCCGAAGCGCACGACGGTCACGCCCAACCTGCCGGCGATCGCCGAGGCCGTGCCGGGCTACTCGCTGGTCTACTGGCTGGCCGTGTTCGCGCCCGCCGCGACGCCCAAGGACGTGCAGAAGGTGCTGGCCGACGCGATTGCCGAGGCGCTTAAGGATCCGGCCACAGCCAAGGCGATGACGCAGGGCCGGATGGAGATCGCCCCGCTCGCGCTCGATGAGTTCGCGGCCTACGTGAAGAGTGAAACCGCCTGGTGGACCAAGGAGATCAAGGCCGCCGGCATCGAGCCGGAGTGATCGTCATGAGCAAGGTCATCATCGAGAAGAACGGCCCGGTCAAAACCATCTGGATGAACCGGCCGGAGAAGCGAAACGCGCTCGACAGCGAGCTGATGCGCGAGATGATCGAGGCGCTGCAGGCGCCCGTCGCGCCCGAGGATCGGGTCGTGGTCATCCGCGGCAAGGGCGACGTCTTCTGCGCCGGCCTCGACATGGCGGAGCGGCGCGAGACGATCGGCGGCGGCAATGCGAGCGGCATCGAGGTGATGCTGCGCGCGGTCGAGCTCTGCCCCCTTCCCGTGGTGGCGGTCGTCCATGGCGACGCCATCGCCGGCGGCAACGAGCTGGCGCTGCATTGCGATCTCGTGGTGGCGAGTCACAAGGCCCGCTTCGGCATGTCGCTCGCGCAGGTGGGCCTGGCGCCGAACTGGTTTCTGGCCAAGAAGCTCATGGAAGTGCTGGGGCCGGTAACCACGCGCGAGATGCTGCTGCTGGGCGATCCGCTGCCTTCGACCAAGCTTCATGCGCTGGGCCTGATCGCCCGCTGCGTGCCCGCCGACCAGCTCGAGGCCGAGGCGACGAAGGTCGTCGACCGGCTGGCCGCCAACGCGCCGCTGTCGCTCAAGGCGATGAAGGCGCTGACGGTGAAGCAGCTCGAGTTCCGCGAAGGCATCAAGCACGACGATGTCGACGCGCTGGTGCAGGCCGCGATGAAGAGCCAGGACGCGCAGGAAGGCATGAAGGCGCGGCTGGAAAAGCGCACCGCCAAGTTCCAGGGCAAGTAACCATGTCCCTGCGGCTGCGCCTCGACAAACCCTGGCAGCCGCTAACGGCGGAGACCGCGCAGCGCCTGCCGGGCCAGCTCGGCGTCTACCAGGTGGCCGATGCCAAGGGCACCGTGCTTTTCATCGGCCAGGCCGGCGCCCGCGCGCCGTTCGGCCTGCGCAGCGAATTGCAGCGCGAGCTTGCCGAACGCGGCACCGGCCATCAGTTCCGCGTCGAGGTGAACCAGCAGTACCGCACCCGCTGGTTCGAACTGCTGATGGTGCACAAGGCCGATCACGGCGCCCTGCCGCCCGACAACGAAAAGAACCCGCCCCCGCTGGGACGGTTGAGTCCGAATTAAGCGCTTACTCTTCATCCTCTTCTCCCCCGCCAGGGGGAGAGGTTGGGTGAGGGGGCGACGCACCTCCCGTAACCCCCTCACCTAGCCTCTCCCCCTAGCGGGGGAGAGGAATAAGAGGACAGAGCCAGATGGATTTCGAGCCCAACGAAGAGCAGCAGATGCTGATCGACCAGGTCCGGCGTTTCGTGCGGGAAGAGATCATCCCGCTCGAGGCGAAGCTCGATCCCGACGCCTCCGAACTCGATCCCGCCGATCACGCGCGGCTGGTCGAGAAGACCAAGGCGATGGGCCTGTTCGGCATCGACATCCCGAAGGAATATGGCGGCCCCGACATCGACATCGTGACCCGCGTGCTGCTGGCCATCGAGATGGCACAACATCGCGCCGGCCTCTACGTGCCCTGCTACGGCACCTTCGGCGGCGCGGGCCTGGCACAGATCTTCGAGGCCAACGACGACCAGAAGGAGCGCTATCTCTATCCGACCCTGCGCGGCGAGAAGAAGGCCTTCTTCGGCCTCACCGAACCGTCGGGCGGCAGCGATCCGGCACGCGCCATCCAGACGAAGGCCGAGCGCAAGGACAATGGCTGGGTGCTGAACGGCGCCAAGATCTTCATCTCCAACGCCGATCGCGCGCAGTACGGCATCGTCTTCGCCCGCACCGATTCGTCGAAGGGCCGTGCCGGAATCACCTGTTTCATCATCGACAGCGACACGCCGGGCTTCCACGTGCGCCGCGTCGTGCACACGCTGCGCTCCTCGCACTATGCGACCGAACTCGAGTTCAAGGATTGCTGGGTCAGCGACCACCAGGTGCTGGGCGAGGTGAACAAGGGCTTCGCGGTCGCCAACGATCGCCTCACCCGCCAGCGTATTCCCTATGCCGCGGGCTGCATCGGCGTGGCCATCGCCGCGCACGAGATGGCGATCGAATGGGCCAAGATGCGCTCGACCTTCGGCGAAAAGCTGTCGCATCGCCAGGCCGTGCAATGGATGCTGGTCGACAACGAGATCGACATCCGCACCGCCCGGCATTTCACGCTGGAGGCCGCCGAGAAGGCGCGCCGCGGCCTGCCCTTCAAGATCGAGGCCTCGATCGCCAAGCTGACCGCCTCCGAAGGCGGCGGCAGGGTCGTCGACCGCGCCATGCAGATCCATGGCGGCATGGGCATGACCAAGGACCTGCCGCTGGAGCGCTGGTACCGTGAGATGCGTATCCGCCGGGTCGGCGAGGGCCCGAGCGAAGTGCAGCGCATGGTGATCGCGCGCGAGATCCTGGGGAGCAACCTGCGATGAGCACTCCTTCTGGCCCGCTTACGGGCATCAAGGTCGTCGAATTCGGCCAGAACCTGGCCGGCCCCTATTGCGGCCAGATCCTGGCCTTCCTCGGCGCGGAGGTGATCAAGGTCGAGCGACCCGAAGGCGACGATGCGCGCAAATGGGGACCTCCCTTCGTCGAGGGCGATGCGACGGGCTTCATCGCACTGAACCGCGGCAAGAAGTCGATCACCTGCGACCTCGCCGATCCGGCGCAGCGCGAGGCGCTGATCGAGCGAATCGGGGCGGCCGACATCTTCGTCCATAATCTGCGCGCTGACGTGCCCGCCAAGTTCGGCTTCGACGGCGCCACGCTCACCAAACGCTTCCCGCGCCTGATCTATGCCGATCTCGGCGCCTTCGGCCATGCCGGGCCCTGGAAGGACCGGCCGGGCTACGAGCCGATCATCCAGGCCGTCGCCGGCCTCATCTCGTTGAACGGCGATCCGAGCGGGCCCGAAGCGCGCATCGGCGTCTCGATCATCGACCTCTCGACCGGCATGTGGACGGCGATCGGCGTGCTGGCGGCGCTGGCCAGGCGCACCGCCACCGGTGAAGGCAGCCTCGTGAACACCTCGCTGTTCGAGAGCGGGCTGATGTGGGCCTCAAACCACGTCGCGGGCTGGTCGGTCACCGGCAGGATGCCGCCGCGCCAGGGGACGGGACACCCGTCGCTGACGCCCTACCAGGCCTTCGAATGCAGCGACGGGCCACTGATGATCTGCCCGGGCAACGACCGTCTGTGGCGCAAGTTCGCCGAGGCGCTGGGCCATCCCGAATGGCCCGACGAAGAGCGTTTCAGGACCAACGTGCAGCGCGCCGAGCGGCGCGAACTGCTGCTGGGCATGATCGCCGACATCATGAAGGAGCATCCCAAGGCCTATTGGGCGGCCAAGCTCGATGCGCTCGGCGTGCCCAACGGGCCACTGAACACCGTGCCCCAGGTAATGGAGCTGGCGCAGGTTGCGGCGCTGGGGATGTTCATGCAGCCCTACGCCGGGTCGAGCGCCCTCTTCCACTCACTGCCGCTCAGCATCGACGGCCAGCGGGCGGGAGGCATGGAGACTGCGCCGAAGATCGGCGAGCACAACGGAAAAGCCTAACCGGCGAAGCTCAGGCAGTAGTCGCGCACCTGTTGCAGCGGGATGCGCGCGTGGCTCTGTACGATGATGAACTTGCCGCCGGGATCGGTCCCGTTCGGCAGCCGGACCAGACGCTCGAAGTCGTCGGCACCCCAGACGCAGGACTGTTCGGAGAACAGCTGGACGTCGGACGTGTAACAGGTGTCCCACTCGGCGTGATAGTCGTAGAGCGTCCCGCTGATCTCTGCCGTGCTGGTGTAGAGGGAATATTCCGTCCACGGCACCTGAAAGGGCTTGCGGGCCTTCCAGAGCACCAGCGAGGTCATCGGGCTGAGCCGGGGACCGCGCAGCTGGTCGAGGGTCATCCTTGCCAGGTCGCCGTGCAGGATGTTCGGCGTGACCGAGAGGCCGTGCGACCTCGGGTCGTAGGGAATGCCGATCACCTCCGACGCGCTCTGCCACCACTCGTGATGCTGCTTGGGCTCCCAGCGGGACAGCGCCCGGTCATGCTGAATGAAGGTCCGTGAATCGAAATCGCCGACGCAGCAGACGTCGGAATCGAGGGTGAAGTATCCCGTGAAACCCAGGACCGCCGGCACGTGCAGCTTCACGATCTGTTGCCGGTACCAGCCGGTCATCCAATAGAACGAACTGAAGGCGGGAAAGAAATCGCTTTCGCGGCGCACCGTCACTTCAATGTTGGGAAAACGCGGAAGATTGGACCGCAGCAGGTCCGCATCCCGATTGGGAGCAATGATCAGCAGCTCGAAAGGCTTGCTGTCGCGCCAGTGCTTCGCAAGCGACTCGATCAGGAGACCGGCACGCTCCAGATCGCCCAAGCGCATGATTTTGCGCAGGGCGAGCGGGAGGATTCCTTGTCTGATCTCGGAAAACATTCAGGGCGGCACTTTCTAACTATATATGGGCATCGTCGACTCCATATCAATCGATAGGTTAAATCATTGGCCGCGCCGCCGAGCGGCAGATCGACCCACATGCGAGGGCGGGTTTTGCTGTCGGGACGGGAACCTTTCTAGCAACGCTTCATCAGGACGACCGCTCCCACACCCGATCGCGAAAGCGCGAGACTGCCGTCGGCGTGGATGTCGGCCCCGTTGCCGCACGGTTCCAGCGTGAACATGGAGGGCAAAGTCGATAGGCGGGAAAACGGACGGACCCAAGCGGTCGGCGGTAATGCAGGCCCGTCGAAGCAGGCCACTACCCGCGCGAGGCTGACGAGGCCGCCTGCAGCCTCGAGATGCCCGAAGCGGGCCTTGTGGCTGCCCAGGACCGTGGGACGGCCAGCGGGACATTCTTCCCACACCTTGCGAAAAGCGGCCAGTTCCACCGCATCTCCGACTGCGCTGCCCAACGCATGGAGTTCCAAATACCCGATATCGGCGGGTGAGAGACTGACCCGGCCGAGGCCGTAACGCAGCAGCTCCGTGATCCCCCGAAGGGTCAATCCGACCATACCGGCCGGCGCCCCCAGCCTGCGATGCGCGCCCCCTGCGATTTGCGCGCGCCTCTGCAGCGCATTATCCGAACGCTCGAGAATAAGGACGGCCACGCCCGCGCGCGGAGCACCTTCCCGTGCCTGCGCGGCGAGCGGAGCGCAGCCATCGTCCCACTTCTGCTCTCCCGTCGCCAGATTTTCGGCGGCAACGATGGCGATGTCACAATTCCCGGCTTCGAGTGTCAATCGGCGTTGGATTGGGACCCCGGATCGGCATTCAACAGGGACCCCTTTGGACGTCGGGATTTGGTGGTAGCGCTCGCGCCGACGGAGCCGGTCAATGTAGCGGAGGCGGCGCGAGCGCGGTTTGCAGGGAGTTCATCGTCGCGGCTTCTAAAGCGCCAGCTGTCGTTGCCAGTCTTAACGATATCACAATGATGGGTCAGGCGATCGAGCAGCGCGGTTGTCATTTTGGGATCTCCGAACACGCTGGGCCACTCGCCGAAGGCGAGGTTGGTCGTGATGATTATCGAAGTACGCTCGTAGAGCCGGCTGATGAGGTGGAACAGGAGCTGGCCACCGGATTGGGCGAACGGCAGATAGCCGAGTTCGTCAAGGACGATGAAGTCCATCCGGGTCAGGTGATCGGCAAGCCGGCCCTGGCGGCCGTTACGGGCCTCGGTCTCGAGCCGGTTGACGAGATCGACGACGTTGTAGAAGCGGCCGCGAGCGCCGCCACGGATGCCGCTTCGGGCCATGGCGATGGCGAGATGGGTCTTGCCGGTGCCGGTACCGCCGACCAGCACGGCGTTGCGCTGCTGGGCGAGGAAGGCACCGCCAGCAAGATCGCGCACCAGCGTCTCGTTGATCGGCGTTCCCTCGAACTGGAAGTCGTCGAGGTCCTTTGCCAGCGGCAGCTTGGCAATGGTGAGCTGGTATCGGATCGAGCGTGCCTGCTTCTCGCTGACCTCCGCCGTGAGCAGGTCTCCGACGATGCGCTGGGGCTCGTGCTGGCGCTTGATGGCGGTAGCCATGATCTCGTCGAAGGCAGCCTTCATGCCGTAGAGCTTGAGCTCGCCCATGAGGTCGAACAGTTGCGTGCGTTCCATCAGACGGTTCTCCTGAGGTTGTCGTAACGGGCACAGTCGGCGATCGGTGGATGACGCAGGGTCAGCGCGGCAGGCGTGAGGATGGTGGCCGGTGGAGTGGGGTCGCGCTGGCGTGCCAGGATGTTGAGAACGACATCGGCGGAGTGGACGCCGTGGGCGAGCGCCTCGGCGCAGGCGACCTCGACCGCTGCCAGCCCGTCGGTCAGCACCGCGGCGAGGATATCGACCATCTGCCGGTTGCCATCGTCGGCGCCGGCGAGCTTGCGCCGGACACGTTCCATGGCGGCCGGCAGCACCCAGTCCTTGAAGGGAGCCCCGTTGCGCAGGGCACCGGGCTTGCGGGCCAGCACCGGCACGTAATGCCAGGGGTTGTAAACCGTCTCGCCGCGGCCGAAGGAGCGCCGATGTTCGGCGACGATCCGGCCGTCCTGGCAGATGACGATGCGATCGGCATAGGCATGGATCTCGACAGGGCGCCCGACCGCACTGGCCGTCACTGAGTACTTGTTGTTGTCGAAGCGGACCAGGCAGGTCTTGGAGACTGCCGCAGGTACGGCATGGAAGCCGTCGAACCGACCGACGTAGGCAACGAGCTTCGGCCGCTCCGCCTCGAACACCTCCCAGACCGTCTTGTCCGTAAACTCGGGATGCTTGTGGGTCTTGGCGGAGGCGATGCATTTATCGAGCAGCCAGGCGTTCAGCTCGTCGAGGGTCTTGAACCGCAGCCGCGGTGTGAAGAACCGCTCGCGAACCAGCCCGACCTGGTTCTCGACCTGTCCCTTCTCCCAGCCCGACGCCGGCGTGCAGGCGACCGGCTCGACGAGATAGTGGCTGCACATCTGCAGGAAACGGCGATTGTAGCGACGCTCCTTGCCGACGAGGATCGTCTCCACCGCCGTCTTCATGTTGTCGTAGATGCCGCGCTGGCATGCGCCCTTGAACAGGGCGAAGGCTCGGTCGTGGGCATCGAACACCATCTCCTGCGTCTCGCGCGGATAGGCTCGCACGAACAGCGTCCGGCTGTGGCAGAGGCGAACATGGGCGGCCTTCACGGTCACCGTCACGCCATTCAGCAGAACGACTTCATGGCTCCAGTCGAACTGGTAGGCTTCACCCGGTGCAAAACTCAGCGGCACATAGGCCGTAGCCGTCGTGGCGCCCCGCTCCTTGCTCCAGCGTCTGGCATAGCGACGCACAGCGTCATAGCCGCCGACATAACCCCAGCCGCGCAGCTCCTCGAACAGGCGGATCAGCGTCAGTCGCTCCCGTGACGCCTTGCCTTCATTCGCCACCAGCAACTGATCGAGCTTGTCGCTCCACGGCCCGATCTTCGGATGCGGTTGCGCCTCGCGCTCGTAGCGAAACTCCGTCGCCTGCGAACGGATGACCTTCCGTACCACCTTCCGCGAGACACCGAGGTCACGGCAGATCGCCTTGATCGGCTGACCATGACCGAAATACGCGCGACGGATCTTGGCAATCGTCTCCACGATCAGCATTCCGATCTTGGCCCCCATGAAAATGGAAGCCACTGTGGACCCTCAGTGCGGGGGCCCGATTGGACGCCGATCACCGCGAAAGCGGGGTCCTTATTCCACGCCGAAACACACTATCGCGCATACATGGACGCGATAGGCGCAGGCCACGGGACTGCACAGACAGTATCAGGCATCGCTGCAGCGTTGCCCCACATGCGCCCCACGTCGAATAAAAAATAGCCCGGAAACGCAATGTTCCCGGGCTAGTTAAACAGGGAGGCTTCACGTCTGGGAGACGTGGGATCATGAGGATCCCGAGTTTCGAACCGATCAGCCAAAACCGGTCGTGTCGAAAACCTGCAATTAACCTATGCCTCGTGGAAAAGATTGGTAGTGGTGAAGTATTGGACACTGGCATGCGACACACGCATGCCTTTCATCGACTATGCAATCCTGCAGGTCTCAGGCATCAGAATCGAGTTTCAGCGACCTTCCGCAGCAAGAAATCCCGGAATACCGCGATACGCTTGGAGTGCCGCAACTCCTCGGGATAGGTGAAGTACACATCCGTCGTCCGCACATTCAGGTCGGGGAGCAGCATCTCCAGCTTGGTGGACTCCCGGGCCAGATAGTCCGGCAGCGAGGCGATGCCGAGGCCGGACTCCACGGCCCGAAAAATGCCGTAGGTGTTGTTGACCCTTAGCACCACGAGCCGCGGGTTGTGGTCGGGGTTGCCTTCGCGGAGCAGCCAGTTCACGTCCTGGACGGGCGCACGCGCATCCTCACCGAAGATGATGAGGCGGTGCTGGTCGAGTTCGTCGATCGTGTTGGGCTTGCCATACTTCTGAACGTAGTCGTGCGAGGCATAGACATGACTGCGGACGGTCAGCAGATGACGCTGCACCAGCCCGGGCTGTCGCGGCATGACCATGCGGATCGCCACATCGGCCTCGCGCATGCCGAGATCCAGTTCGTTGTCGGACAGGACAAGGCTCACGTCGATCTCGGGATAGAGCGCGATGAACTCGTGCATCTGGGCCGTCAGCCAGGTCGAGCCGAAGCCGACCGTTGCATGGATCTTGAGCCGCCCGGCCGGCTTGTCCTGGTTCGCGCGCAGCAGCGCCTCGGCGGTGTTGACCTTGGCGGCCATGTCGCGGGCCGTGCGGTAGAGCAGCTCGCCCTGCTCCGTCAGGATGAGCCCGCGCGCATGGCGGTGGAACAGCATGACGCCCAGCTGTTCCTCGAGTGCGCCGATCTGGCGCGAGATCGCCGACTGGCTGAGCTTCAGCGACTCGCCCGCGTGGGTGAAGCTGCCGGCATCGGCCACGGCCTGGAATATCCGCAGCTTGTCCCAGTCCATTTCATTGCCTCCCTGTCCACGCTGTCTGCTTTACTCGGCGGCTTGAGCGTGGCGCGTCTCCTGTGCTGCCAGCCATTTCTCGGCCTCGAGCGCGGCCATGCAGCCGGTGCCCGCCGCCGTCACGGCCTGCCGGAAGATCTTGTCCTGCACGTCGCCGGCCGCGTAGACGCCCTCGATGTTGGTCGCGGTCGAATCAGGCCTGGTGATCAGGTAGCCCTCGCCGTCCATCTCGAGCTTGCCCTTGAACAACTCGGTATTCGGCGAGTGGCCGATCGCCACGAAGAACCCATCCGTCTTCACGTCCTGTACGGCGCCCGTCTTCACGTTGCGCAGGCGCGCGCCTGTCACGATCGGCGCAGGCGTCTTCTCACCGAGGATCTCGTCGACGACGTGGTCCCAGACGACCGTCACCTTGGGATTCTTGAACAGCCGGTCCTGCAGGATCTTTTCCGCGCGGAAGCTGTCGCGGCGGTGGACCAGCGTCACCTTCGAGGCGTGATGTGTGAGGTAGAGCGCCTCTTCGACCGCGGTGTTACCGCCGCCCACGACCACCACTTCCTTGTTGCGGAAGAAGAAGCCGTCGCAGGTCGCGCAGGCCGACACGCCGCCGCCGCGGAACGTCTCCTCGCTGGGCAGGCCCAGCCACTTCGCCGTGGCGCCGGTGGCGATGATCAGGGAGTCCGCCTCGTAACGGTCCCCCGAATCCCCGATGCAGACGAACGGACGCCGGGTCAGGTCGACATCCACGATCGTGTCGAAGAACAGCTTCGTGCCGACATGCTCGGCCTGCTTCTGCATCTGCTCCATCAGCCAGGGGCCCTGGATCACGTCCGCGAAGCCCGGATAGTTCTCCACGTCGGTGGTGATCGTGAGCTGGCCTCCCGGCTGGATGCCCTGCACGAGCATCGGCTTCAGGCTGGCGCGGGCGGCATAGATGGCCGCCGTGTAACCGGCCGGGCCGGAGCCCAGGATCATTACCTTGCTGCGATGTGTTTCCGCCATGTCCGCTCCGCATCCCACCAACCGCATATCTGGCACATATATGCAAACCTCGCCTGAGTTGCACGGATAGAAGTCGATTTCACACGCAATTGTTCACAGGCAATTGGCGAATCCTCGCAACTTTATTGCGCGCCCGGCATGGTTCTGGCATAGACCCCGCCCAACGGAGGAATACTGATGGCTCGGGCCAAGCTCGATCGAATCGACCGGCGAATTCTCAGCGACCTGCAGTCCAATGGACGCATGACCAACGTGGAACTGGCCGAACGGGCGGGCATTTCGGCGCCGCCCTGCCTGCGCCGTGTGCGGGCCCTGGAGAGGGCGGGCATCATCAAGGGCTACCACGCGGAACTGAGCCCCGAGGCACTGGGCTACAGCGTGTCCGTATTCGCCCTGGTGGGGCTCAACAGCCAGGCCGAGGCCGATCTCAAGGCGTTCGAGGAGCTGATCGCCAAGTGGGAAGAGGTCCGCGAGTGCCACATGCTGGCCGGCGAAGCCGACTTCCTGCTCAAGATCGTGGCCGAGACCTGGGACGACTACCAGAAATTCCTGACGACCCGCCTCACCTCGGCGCCCAACGTCAGCCACGTGAAATCCATGATGGTGTTCCGGACCGCCAAGGAAGTTCCTGGCGTGCCGATCTCGACGGAAGCGTAGCGTCCGTCGAGCGGGCGGAGGCAGCCCGCGCGTAACCAACGGAGCAGGGATATGACTGACGTCACCTTCGAGATCCTCCACCGCGTTGCCGACGCCTTCGCCCGGCGCGACGTCGACGGCATCGTCAATTCGTTTGCCGAAGATGGCGAGTTCCGCAACGCCAAGGGCCCCGACTACTGGGGCCAGAGCTTCAAGGGCAAGGCGGCGATCCGCAGCTATTTCGAGCCGCTGTTCGCCAATACCGGCGACGTGAAGTGGGTTCACACCAACGAATTCATCTGTGGCGACCGCGCCGTGACCGAGTGGCACCGCACTGCGACGCTGCGGACCGGAGAGCGCCAGGAATGGCTGGGCTGCGATCTCTATACCTTCCGTCGCGGCCTCATCGTGATGAAGGACACTTATATCAAAGTCGTGGTGTGATTCACTTGCGGGAAACGCTGTGTATTGATAGTGTTGTTTGAATACACAGCGTTGTAAGCATCAAGGGTCGCGAGCCATGAGGGATCTCTTCCAGGCCTCTAGGATCCTGCTGCTCGATCTCGCATCGACGCTGCTGTTCCTCGGGGTCTATGCCCTCACCGGCAACCTCTTCCTCGCGGTAGGGCTCGGCATGGCGCTGGGGATCGCCCAGATCGGCTGGCAGCTCGCCCACAAGCAGCCCGTCGAGGCACTGCAGTGGCTCAGCCTCGTCATCATCTTGGCATCCGGAACCGCGACCTTCCTGACAGACGATCCGTTCTTCGTCATGCTGAAACCCAGCATCATCTACGTGATCGTCGGCGTGGTGATGCTGAAGCGCGGCTGGATGACCCGTTATCTGCCACCGATTGCACGGGCGACCGTACCCGACCTCGCCATCACCTTCGGCTATGTCTGGGCGGGGATGATGTTCTTCTCGGCGGTGCTCAACATCGTGCTCGCCCTCGCCCTGGACGTCACGGCCTGGGCGGCCGTGAAATCCGTCTGGGCGATCGGCAGCAAGATCGGCCTCTTCGGCATCCAGTACGCGATCATGAAGTCGACCGGCATCCGCCGGGCACGCGCCATGATGGCGGCTAGCTGAACTGCACGCCCACCACTTCGTAGGACTTGCCGCCGCGCGGCGTCTGGACCTCGACGGTGTCGCCGACGGTCTTGCCGATCAACGCCCTGCCGATCGGCGAGGTGATGGAGATCCGGCCCTGGGCGAGATCCGCCTCGTAGGGGCCGACGATCTGGTACTTCACCTTCTCGTCGGTGTCCTCGTCGGCCAGGCGCACGGTGGCGCCGAACTTGATGATCTTGCCGGTCAGCTTGGAGAAGTCGATCACCTCGGTCCGCGAGATGATGTCCTCGAGTTCGGCGATGCGGCCCTCGATGAAGCCCTGCTTTTCACGTGCGGACGTGTACTCGGCATTCTCCGAGAGATCGCCGTGTTCGCGCGCCGTCGCGATAGCCTTGATGATCGCCGGGCGCTCGACGCTCTTCAGCACTTTCAGTTCGCCTTCGAGGCGCTGAAGCCCCTCGGCTGTCATGGGAATGCGTTCCATCGCCAAATCGTCCTTGATCAATCGTACGGCGTCAACGCCGAACGCAGGCCCAAAACAGGGTGCGGTCCGGCACGTTGCGGGAAAGACCGCCCGGTTAGAAGGCGGTCTTGAAGTAGGATTGCAGCGGCGCCACGTCCAGCGCGCCTTCCTTCAGTGCGGCGATGCCTTCGACCGACGCCTTGGCGCCGGCGACCGTCGTGTAGTAGGCGATCTTGTGCATCAGGGCAGTGCGCCGCAGGGTAAAGCTGTCCGTCAGGGCCCCTGCCCCGTCCACCGTGTTGAAGACGAGGTGCACCTTGCCGTCCTTCATCAGGTCGACGATGTGCGGCCGGCCCTGCAGGACCTTGTTCACTTCCTGCGTCTCGATCCCGTGCTTGCGCAGGAAGACCGAGGTGCCGCGGGTCCCCACGACCTTGAAGCCGAGTTCGACCAGCCGCTTCACCGGCTTCACCATCGCCTGCTTGTCCTGGTCCTTGACCGAGACGAAGACCACACCCTCGACCGGCACCTTGCTCCCGGCGCCGAGCTGCGACTTGGCGAAGGCACGTCCGAAGTTCATGTCGAGCCCCATGACCTCGCCCGTCGAGCGCATTTCCGGGCCGAGGATGATGTCGACACCGGGGAACCGGGCGAAGGGGAACACCGCCTCCTTCACCGCGATATGTTTGCCCTTGGACTTCTTGATGCCGAGCGACTTCAGCCCCTCGCCAGCCATCAGGCGGGCCGCGAACTTGGCGATCGGCTGGCCGGTCGCCTTGGCGACGAACGGCACCGTGCGGCTGGCGCGAGGATTGACCTCCAGCACATAAACATCGCCGTCCTTGACGGCGAACTGCACGTTCATGAGGCCGACGACGTGCAGCGCCTTGGCCATCGCCTCGGTCTGGCGCTCGATCTCGGCCAGAATCTTCGAGGAAAGGGAATAAGGCGGCAGCGAGCAGGCCGAGTCGCCGGAATGGATTCCCGCTTCCTCGATATGCTCCATGATGCCCGCGACGAAGACATTCTGGTCCTTGTCGGCCAGCGCATCGACATCGACCTCGATGGCGTCGCGGAGATAGGAGTCGATCAGCACCGGATTACTGCCCGAGACCTTCACCGCATCGCGCATGTAACGCTCGATCGCTTCGCGATCGTAGACGATCTGCATGGCACGCCCGCCCAGCACGTAGGACGGGCGGATCACCACCGGGTAGCCGATCTTCTCGGCAATCTCGATCGCCTTCTCTTGCGACGTGGCGGTGCCGTTGTCGGGCTGGCGGAGCTTCAGCTCGTGGATCAGCTTCTGGAAGCGCTCGCGGTCCTCGGCCAGATCGATCGCGTCGGGCGACGTCCCCAGGATCGGGATACCGGCGGCTTCGAGCGGCTTGGCGAGCTTGAGCGGTGTCTGGCCGCCGAACTGCACGATCAGGCCGAGCAGTTCGCCGTTGCGGCGCTCGACCTCGACGAGCTCGATCACGTCCTCGGCGGTCAGCGGCTCGAAGTAGAGACGATCGGCCGTGTCGTAGTCGGTCGACACCGTCTCGGGATTGCAGTTGACCATAATGGTCTCGTAGCCGGCATCGCGCAGGGCGTAGACGGCATGGACGCAGCAATAGTCGAACTCGATGCCCTGGCCGATGCGGTTGGGACCGCCACCCAAGATGATGACCTTGCGCCGGTCGGTCGGCTGCGCCTCGCACTCAGCCGGGCGCACGCCGTCGCCCTCGTAGCAGGAATAGAGATAGGGCGTGCGCGATTCGAACTCGGCGGCGCAGGTGTCGATGCGCTTGAAGACCGGCCGAACGCCGAGCGCACGACGAGCCTTCGCCACGTCGGCGGCGCCCTGCGCCGTCAGCTCCCCGAGTCGTTCGTCCGAGAAGCCCTTCTTCTTGAGGTCGAAGAAGGCCTTGGCATCCGTCGGCAGGCCGTTCTTGCGCAGATCCGCCTCGATCTGCACGAGCTGTTCGATCTGGCGGAGGAACCAGGGCTCGTACTTCGACGCCTGGGCGATCTCCTCGACCGAGAGGCCGTTCCGGAACGCCTGGGCGATCACCAGGATGCGGTCCGGCGTCGGCCGCGCCAAGGCGCCGACGATCGCCGATTTGTCCGGCGCGCCCTTGATCTCGATCTCGTTTAGGCCGGTCAGGCCCGTCTCCATCGAGCGTAGCGCCTTCTGCAGCGATTCCTGGAAGGTCCGGCCGATCGACATCGCCTCGCCGACGCTCTTCATCGAGGTATTGAGC
>JAGNNA010000387.1 GCA_017990895.1 Reyranella sp. | reverse complement strand
CAATGGCGCCGAGGTCATGAGCTGGCCGGATGGCGGCACGACGCCATTCCGCGGGGAGAAGAACCCCAACTGGGAGGGCGGCTACCGCGTCCCGGCAATGGTGCGCTGGCCGGGGACGGTTCGCCCGGGCACGGAAATCAACGAGGTCTTCTCGGCCGAGGACTGGCTGCCGACGCTGACCGCCGCGGCCGGCGAGGGCAACCTCAAGCAGCGCCTGGTGCAAGGGGCGAACTTCAACGGCAAGCCGTTCAAGGTGCATCTCGACGGCTACGACCAGCGTGAACTCCTGAAGAACGGTGCGGGCAGCGCCCGCAAGGAATTCTTCTACTGGACCGACGATGGCGGCCTCGCCGGCCTGCGCTACGACAAGTGGAAGCTGGCCTTCATGGAACAGCGCAAGCACGGCTTCGATGTCTGGCAGGACCCGATGGTGACCCTGCGCGTCCCGAAACTGTTCGACCTCAGGGCCGATCCGTTCGAGCGTGCCGACCACGAGGGCATGGGCTACGGCCGCTGGCGCATCGACCGCATCTACCTGCTGGTGCCGGCACAGGTCTACGTCAACGATTTCATCAAGACATTGGTTGAGTTCCCGCCCCGCCAGAAGCCCGGCTCGTTCAACCTCGAAGGCGTACTGAACAAGCTCACCTCTCCGCCACAGAGCGCGAACTAAAGAGGGAATTTGCAGGGGAGAGGGCCCGGCCGTCCGCGCCGCGTAGCGGACGGCCGGAGAGGCGTGTAGGACTGGGCATCATGACTTGCGTCGCTTCAGCCGGCTCGCCGTACCCTGGGATGGTCTGGATTCCCGGTGGCACGTTCCGCATGGGCTCGGATCATCACTATGCCGAGGAGAAGCCCGCCCACACGGTGACCGTCGACGGCTTCTGGATCGACGAGACGCCCGTCACCAACGCCCAGTTCCGTCGCTTCGTCGAGGCCACCGGACACGTGACCTGGGCCGAGATCGATCCCGATCCGAAGGACTATCCCGGTGCGCGCCCCGGCATGCTCAAGGCCGGCGGCCTAGTCTTCACGCCGCCATCCCGCCCGGTCGATCTCGCCGACTGGAGCCAGTGGTGGCGGTTCACCTTCGGCGCCAACTGGCGGCGGCCCTACGGCAGGGGCAGCCATATCGGCGGCCTCGACGATCATCCCGTCGTACAGATCGCCTTCCGCGATGCCGAGGCTTATGCGAAATGGGCCGGCAAGGAGCTGCCGACCGAAGCGGAGTGGGAGTTCGCCGCCCGCGGCGGGCTCGACGGGGCAGAGTTCGCCTGGGGCGACGAACTCACGCCCGGCGGCAAGCACATGGCGAACACCTGGCAGGGCGCTTTCCCGCACGAGAACACCCGTGCCGACGGCTTCGCGCGCACCTCGCCCGTGCGGGCCTATGCGGCAAACGGCTACGGCGTGCACGACATGATCGGCAACGTCTGGGAATGGACCGCCGACTGGTACGCCGCCCAACACGCACCCGACGCCGGCAAGGCCTGTTGCGTGCCCGAAAACCCGCGCGGCGCGACGATCGAGCAGAGCTACGATCCGCGCGACCGCGTCCAGATTCCGCGCAAGGTCCTGAAGGGTGGCTCTCATCTCTGTGCCCCCAGCTACTGCAAGCGTTATCGTCCGGCGGCCCGGCACGCCGAGCAGATCGACACGACGACCAGTCATGTCGGCTTCAGGTGCATCGTGCGGCGGGCGCCGGTCGACAGCCGGGAAAGCGCGCCGGCCTCTTAGCCGCGTGCGTGAACGACCGCGTCGAGAAGCCGGTCGACGAAGTCGCGCGTGATCGGCGCGTGGCCCATCAGCAGGCGGTAGAAGAGCGGCCCGAAGATCAGGTCGAGCGTGAGTTCCATGTCTCCGGGCGCGTCGATCGCTCCGTCGGTGACGCAGCGCTCCAGTAGACCGCGGGTCGCGTCGCGGTTGCGGGCGATGAACTCGTTGCGGAATGCCTTGGCGAGCTCGGTCTCGGACTGGGCCGCTGCCACCATGGCCGCGACACTGCGTCCGGTGGGTGCAGCGAAGGCGTCGGCCAACGCGTGGAGCTGCTGGCGCAGAGCGGCAAGCGAATTGCCGGGTGCGCGCGCAGCCGCTGCGGCACCGGTGGCTTCGAGGAACGCCGCCATCGCTACCGCAGGCGCATTGGGCCAGTAGCGATAGATGGTCGGACGGCTGACCGCGGCCTTCTGAGCGATCGCCTCGATCGTAACGGCGGTGAGGCCGCCGCGGGCCAGCAGGGCGCGTGCCGCCGCCAGGATAGCGGAGCGGGTGCGCGGATCGCGGGGGCGGCCACGGGCAGGGAGGGTCGGAGGTGCTTGACGGGGCATCTATTAACGTTACGATACGTAACGTAATATAACACAGGTGATGCCATGACCGCAAAGAGCGCGCCTACGAACCAGACCGTGCGAGCACACATGACGGTGCACGATGCAAAAGCCGCTCTCGAGTTCTACGCGAAGGCCTTCGGCGCCGTAGAACTGTTCCGGCTGGTCGAGCCCGCGGGCCGGGTCGGCCATGCCGAGATCCGTATCGGCGACACGGTGCTGATGATGAACGACGAGTATCCCGACTTCGGGTCGATGAGCCCCGGCGCCATCGGCGGGTCGCCGGTCGCGTTCCACATTGCTGTGTCCGATGCCGACAAGGCTGTCGAGAGGGCCGTTGCGGCGGGCGCCACCCTCGTTCGGCCTGTGCAGGACCAGTTCTATGGCGACCGATCCGGCATGGTCGCCTGTCCCTTCGGTTATCGCTGGTTCCTGGCCGCGCCGAAGGAAGTCGTCAGCCCGGAGGAGATGCAGAAACGCTGGACGAAAATGCTGGAGGGCGGCCAGGGCTAGGCCGCGACGCTTTCCTCGATCCAGGCGGCATAGGCGGGGGCGACATGCATCATCGGGAAGGCGTGGATCGCCGGCACCTCGTAGGGATGCAGGTCGAGGATCGCGCGCTCGACGGCGGAATAGTGCTCGTCGAGCGTCTTGAACAGGATGCGGTATTCCTTGCCAGTCTCGATCGCGCCCTTCCAGGTGTAGACGCTCTCGATCCGGGAGATCTGGGCACACGCGGCGAGCCTCGCTTCCACGAGGGCCCGTGCAAGCGAACGGGCGTCCTTTCGGCTGGCGACGGTCGTGACGACGGCAATGGCGGTCATGGCGATCTCTTCCGGCCCCGGTGTTACGGTTGTTGGTCGGGCTGACGTAAACTTGAGAGAGGCACTGGGTAGACCATTTTCTGCTCGGGCGGAAAGGGTGAAGCAGGATGCAGGCGGGGAAATCCATGGCGAGTTCGGCGGAGCTGGAACTTTTCGAGACCGCGCTTGCCGAGGCGCAGCAAGGGTTCGACGAGAGGGGGATTCCCATCGGCTCGATCCTCGTCGAGGACGGGCGGATCGTCGGCCGCGGTCACAACAGGCGTGTTCAGGAGGGCGATGCCATCGCCCATGGCGAGATGGATTGCCTGCGCCAGGCCGGCCGACGCCGCAGTTATCGCAACACGACGCTGTTCACGACGCTCAGCCCCTGCATGATGTGCTCGGGCACCATCGTGCAGTTCAAGATCCCGCGGGTGGTGATCGGCGAGAACCAGACCTTCGGCGGCAACGAGGACTTCCTGCGCTCCCATGGCGTCGAGGTCGTCGTGTTGAACGACTTGCGCTGCGTCAACCTTATGAAGCGCTTCCAGGACGAGTATCCCGACGTCTGGGCCGAGGATATCGGCGAGGATGGCTGAGGCTCAGAACAGCGAGAAATACTCGCGCTGCTCCCAGTCGCTGACCTCGAGCTCGAAGCGGTCGATCTCGGCCTGCTTCAGGCGCAGATAGTAGTCGACGAAGAAGTCGCCGAGTCCGGCCCGCAGCACCGCGCTCTCCTTCAGCGTCGCCAGCGCCTCGCGAAGCGACCGCGGCAGCAGCGGCGCCTTGGCCTCGTAGGGCGAATCGGCCGAGGTACCCGGATCGAGCTTTCGGTCCAGCCCGTCGAGACCGCAGACGATCTGGCTCGCCATGTAGAGATAGGGATTGGCGGCGGGCTCGCCGACGCGGTTTTCCAGATGGGTCGCGGGATCGCCGGGTCCGCCCAGCACCCGCACCATGACGCCACGATTGTCTCGGCCCCAGATGGCGCGGTCGGGCGCCAGCGAGAACGGGCGGTAGCGCTTGTAGCCATTGAGCGTCGGCGTGCTGAACGCCGCGGCCGCGCGTGCATGTTCCAGCAGGCCGGCCATGTAGTGACGGCCGGTCGCCGACAACGGCTCGGCGCCATCGACGAAGGCGTTGGCGTGCGTCTTGCGGTCCGTCAGCGACTGATGCAGGTGCCAGCCGCTCGACATTACGTTGGCGAGCTTCGGTCGGCACATGAACGAGGCGTGGAAGCCGTTACGATGGGCGATCTGCTTGGTGGCGCTGCGGAACAGCACCATCGTATCGGCGGGATCGAGGCCAGTGCCGGTGCGGAAGGTGAACTCGACCTGGCTGGGGCCGAACTCGACTTCGAGTGTGCGCAGCGGCAGGCCGAGATCGACGAGGTTGGTGCGCAGGATCTCGAGGATCGGGTCCATCTCGTCGTAGCGCTGCTCGGTCAGGTACTGATAGCCCTGGTT
>JAGNNA010000386.1 GCA_017990895.1 Reyranella sp. | reverse complement strand
GTTCCCCCCCATCCGGGCGGCAGGCTAGGGCGCTTACCTGTTCCCGTCGGGCCTGCAAACAGGAGTAGCTGGTGCAGAAGATCGCCGTCGTCGTCGTCGTGGCCCTGGCGGCGGGCGCCGCCCTCTATCTGTTTGGCCGCACGGCCTCCTCCCGGCAACGTCTGACACGGTCGGTGGCGGCGGCGCTCGCTGGCGCGCTGGCGGCCGCCGGCGCGGTCTACGGGCTGGAAGCCTTGACCGGCGACGATACCCAGATGGTCGACAACGCCATGGTGGAAGCACGCACCCTCCCCTTGGTCGGCCTGGTGCTGGCCGACGTGCCAGACGCCGAGCCGAGGCTGCGTGCCTCCCTGAAGGAAGAGCTGCGCCATCCCACGACCACGGGCGCACCGCGCCCGCTGGTGCTGATGAGCGAATTGCGCGCCACCCACATCGTGCCCGCCTTGAAGGCGGCCGACCCGGCCGATGCCGAAAGCGTGCTGGCGGCCCGAATCGCGCTGATGCGGCACCTGCGCGGGACCAATGTCCAGGCCTGTCGCGAGCTGGCGCTGATCGGCATCCAGCATGCCGACCGGCTCGATCCCCAGGGCCAGCAGTTGATGCGCGGCATGCTCACGGCGATGGAGAAGGCCTATCGCTCGGGCCGCACGGTGCTGAAGTCGGGCGCCGCCGCGCCGCCGGTGCCGAACGATACCGAGGCCCAGGCGCTGCTTGTCGAGGCGGGGCTCACCCCGGCCGATTTCGAGAAGCTGCAGAACCTCGCGAAGCTTTCGGCCGAGGAGGCCTGTGAACTCGGCATCAAGCTGAACGGCACGCCCTCCAGGCTGCCGACCGACAAGGCGGGCGGCCTCGCCCGCTATCTCGCGGCGGCGCAGTAAGAGGAGGCGCTACGCCACCAGGGGTGCCACGACGGCCTTCAATACTGCGGCGACGTCCTGCGGCGACAGCCGCACCTGCAGACCCCGCTGACCGCCGTTGAGATAGACCCGCTCGTGCGCCAGGGCTTCCGCCTCGATCGCCGTCCGCACGGGGCGCATTTGTCCGAAAGGGCTGATGCCGCCCACCTTGTAGCCGGTCATCCGCTCGGCATCGGCGGGTTTCATCATCTCGGCCGACTTGCCCTTGAAAGCCGCCGCCAGCTTCTTCATCGAGACCTCGCGATCGGACGGCACGATCACGCAGGCGGGCTTTCCATCGACCAGGGTCATCAGCGTCTTAAGCACACGCGCCGGCGCTTCGCCCAGCGCCTCGGCCGCCTGCAGCCCGACCTTGTCGGCATCGGGGTCGTAGTCATAGGTGTGAACGGTAAAGGCGACCTTCGCCTGCTCCAGCGCCCTGGTGGCGCGCGTGACCTTCGACATCCCTGCTCCTCGCTCGACGAGAGCAGGATAGCGCCGTCACCCGTCAGTTTCCCTTCAGAATTTTCGCCGTGGCGTCGGCGAACACCTGGCATCCCAGCACGATATCGGCATCGTGGGTGTTCTCCGTGAAGTGATGCGAGATGCCGCCGATCGAGGGCACGAACATCATCGCCGCCGGCATCTTGAGCCCGATCACCTGCGCATCGTGGCCCGCGCCCGACGGCATGCGCACATGCTTGTCCGGCGCATGGACCGCGGCCGCCTCCTCGATCGCCTCGAGGAAGCGCTCGTCCATCAGCAGGGGGTGGGTGCGCGAGAGATTCACGCACTCGACGGTGCAGGGGCTGTTCTTCTGATGATCGGCCACGATCTCCATCAGCTTCGCCTCGAAGGCCTGCAGGATCTTCTGGTCGGCGTCGCGGAACTGCAGGATCATCTCGGCCCGGCCGGGAACGATCGCCGGCGCACCTGGCTCCAGCACCATCTTGCCCACGGTCCACACGCTACGCGGACCCGCCACGGCGGGAAACTTGTCCATCACGTCGTTGTAGAGCCGCATCATGGCGACGCCGGCGTCCTTGCGGATCGGCATGGGCGTCGTGCCGGCATGGTTCTGGATACCGCTGAAGGTCAGGCGGAACTGCATGATGCCGACGATCGCCGTCACGATGCCGATGCGCTTGTCGCCGGCTTCGAGGAGACCGCCCTGCTCGATATGGGCTTCGAGATAGCCGCGATACCGTCCCTCCTCCAGATGCTCGCGCGGCACGCCTTCGAGGTCGGCCGCCTTCAGCGCCTCGCGCATTGGCGTGCCCTCGTCGCGGTGCCTGGCCTTGTCGATGTCGGCTTCGGAGAAGATGCCGATGAAGGAGCGGCTCCCGGTCATCTGGCCCCAATGGCCTTCCTCGTCGGCCCAGGAGGCGACGTCGACGGCGAGATGCGCGGTCTCGGGATCCTCCGCCAGCGCCCGTGCCACTTCGAGCCCGTAGATCACGCCCATGACGCCGTCGAGCCAGCCGCCGCGCGGCTGGGTGTCGGAATGCGAGCCGATCAGGATGCGCGGGCCGGTCTTGGGACTCTTGCCGATCACCGTGCCGATGCCGTCGATCACCGGTTCGAGGCCCGCTTCCTTCATGCGCGCGGCGAGCCAGTGCCGACTCTCGACATCCTGCGGCGACAGATGCGGGCGATGCACGCCGGTCTGGTAGCGGCCGAAATCGGCAATGCGCCGCAGGTCGCCGAGCAGTCGTTCGCCGTTGATCGTGGGCATGTCGTCGCCTCAGTTCAGATGCGCCGCCACCCAGGCGGCCAGGGAAAGCAGCCGGTCGTCTTCATGACGCAGGCCGACCAGCTGAACGCCGAGCGGGAGGCCACGAGGGCCAGTGCCAGCCGGAAGGGTCACGCAAGGCGTGCCCGCGAGCGTCCAGATCGAGTTGAAGACCGGATCGCCGGTGAAGGCGAGTCCCTGCGGCGCCTCGCCCGGCGCGCTGGGCGTCAGCAGCAGGTCGACCTTGTCGAACAGCGAATCGACATGCGCCTTGAAGGCCGTCGCCTTGCGCTGGGCGGCGACGTAGCGGTCGAAGGAAACGGCAAGGCCGCGCTTCATCGGCCCGTTCATCAGCTCCTCGCTCACCTTGTCGGGATTGCGCAGCCGCTCGTCGGCATAGTTGCGCACGCTCTCGAAGCCGGTGATCACGGCATGGTCGTCGATGATGTCGGTGAAGGACGGGGCAAAAGCGACATCCACCACCGAGGCGCCCTTGTCGGAGAGCAGCGTCGCCGTCTCCTCGATCAGCGCCTTGGTTTCGGGCTCGGCCTTGTCCCACACCGGCGAGCGGCAGATGCCGATGCGCGGCCGGCCGATATCGTGATCGATGTGCAAGACGGGCAGCTTCAGCACGGCGGCGCGGAACAACGCGATGTCGTCGAGCGTGCGCGCCATCAGGCCGAGCGTATCGACCGAATGGCATTGCATCTTGATGCCGACGCGATTGAAGTCACCGAAAGTCGGCTTGTAACCGATGACACCGCAATAGGCGGCCGGGCGGATCACCGAGCCGCCGGTCTGCGTCCCGAAGGCCAGCGGCACATGCCCGTCGGCCACCGCCGCGGCGGACCCGGAGGACGAGCCGCCCGGCGTATGCGCGGGATTGTGCGGATTGGTCGTCGGGCCCGGATGACGGTTGGCGAACTCGGTCGTCACGGTCTTACCCATGATGACGGCATTGGCGGTTCGGCAAAGCGCCACGCAGGCGGCATCGCCAAACGGCACCTTGCCTTCGAAGATCAGCGAGTTGTGTCCGGTCGGCATGTCGTAGGTGTCGATGATGTCCTTCACGCCAACCGGAATGCCCCGCAGCAGGCCGCCGCTTGCCGCATCGGCTGCTATGGCCTGCGCAATGGCCTGATCGGGATCGAGATGGACCCAGGCCTTCACGACATCGTCGCGCTCGGCGATACGGTCGAGGTAGTCCCGCACCAGCTTCTCGGAGGCCAGCGTGCCGGCCTCAATGGCGGCGACGGCTTCCACGGCGGTGATCGGCTTCATGACAGCACGCTCCGCGCCCAGGCAGCGATATCGAGCAGGACCGCATCCTCATGCTGCCGCCCAACGAGCTGGATGCCGACCGGCAGACCCGCCGGCCCCTTGGTGAAAGGCAGCGTCACGCAGGGCATCCAGAGATAGGTCCAGAGCAGGTTGAACGTGGCGTCTCCCGTGCGCTCAAGGCCGAGCGGCGCCTCCCCTTTGGCCGGCGCGGTCAGAATGACGTCGATGTCGTAGAACAGCGCGTCGACCGCGGCGCGGCCGGTCTCGCCGAGCTTTCGGGCGGCGACCCAGGTCCCATAGTCGATCTTCGCACCGGCTTCGAGCTTGTCCTTCTTCAGGCTCTCGCTCAGCAGGCCGGGGAAGCGCCGCGCTTCGTCGGCGTGGGCACGCGGCCCGTCGAAGGCGGACAGGGTCTTCTGGCCCTGGGTCATGTCGCGGACCGGCGCGGCCAGCTCGATCTCCCTTACCTGCGCACCAACTTTGGCGAAGGCTGCCGCCGCGTCGTTCACGGCCTTGGTGCCCTCGGGCGAGAGTTCGTCACGATGATGGGTGAAGGCTACGGCGACCCGCGGCGGGCGGCCGAGCCTGGCAATCGGCACATAAGGCAATGCCATCAGCGCTGCCCGGAACAGGGCGATATCCTCGACGCTGCGCGCATAGGCACCGATCGTATCGAGCCATTCGGTGTTGGCC
>JAGNNA010000385.1 GCA_017990895.1 Reyranella sp. | reverse complement strand
TTACCTCAGTAGGCGCAGTCGCGGAACAGCGCCGCGAAGGATCCCTTCCATTCGCCGTGCCACTTGGCGAGCAGTTCGTCGGCCGGAGCCTGGCCGCTGGCGACGGCTCGGTCGAGCGGCGCCAGGTACATGGTCTCGTCGGCGCCGTCGGCATTGAGCTGCTTGCGTGCCCGCAGGCCGGCATGGGCGATCTCGACGACGTCGCGCGCCAGTTCGGATAGGACACGGCCTCGGAACATCGTGGCGAGGCCCGATTTCGGCGTCTCGGCGCGCAGGAAATCGTGGTCGGCGGTGCTCCAGTCCTTCACCAGGTCCCATGCCGCATCGAGCGCGCCCTGGTCGTAGAGTAACCCGACCCACAGAGCCGGCAGCGCGTTCAGCGCACCGAGCGGACCGGAATCCGCGCCGCGCATTTCGAGGTAGCGCTTCAGCCGCACCTCGGGGAAGGCGGTGGTGATGTGATCGGCCCAGTCGTTGATCGAAGGCAGCTCGCCCGGTCGCGCCGGCAGATTGCCCTTCAGGAAGTCGCGGAAGCTCTGGCCGGACGCGTCGATGTACTTGCCGTCGCGATAGACGAAGTACATCGGCACATCGAGCATGTAGTCGGCGTAGCGCTCGAAGCCGAACCCGTCCTCGAACACGAAGGGCAGCATGCCGCAACGATCCGGATCGGTGTCGGTCCAGATGTGGCTACGATAGCTCTTGAAGCCGGCGTCCTTGCCTTCCTTGAAGGGCGAGTTGGCGAACAGAGCGGTGGCGATCGGCTGCAGGGCCAGCGAGACGCGGAACTTCTTCACCATGTCGGCTTCAGAGTCGAAGTCGAGATTGGTCTGCACGGTACAGGTGCGCAGCATCATGTCGAGGCCGAGACTGCCCACCTTGGGCATGTAGTCGCGCATGATCTTGTAGCGGCCCTTGGGCATCCAGTGCATGTCCTCGCGCCTCCACTCCGGCGCGAAGCCCAGCCCGATGAACGAGGCGCCGATCTCGCCCGCGACCTGCTTCACCTCGTCGATATGCTCGGCGTTCTCAGCCGCCGCCTCGTGCAGCGTCTCGAGCGGCGCGCCCGACAGTTCGAACTGTCCGCCCGGCTCCAGCGTGATGCTGGCCTTGCCGCGCAAGAGCGCGATGGGATTGTTGCCCTCGATCACCGGCTCCCAGCCGAACCGTGTCAGGCCCTCCAGCATGGCGCGAATGCCGTCGGGCCCGTCATAGGCCAGCGGCTTCAGGGTCTTGGTGTGGTAGCCGAATTTCTCGTGCTCGGTGCCCATGCGCCATTGCGCACGCGGCTTGTTGCCGGCCGCGAAGTACTCGATCAGCTGCCGCCGATTTTCGATCGGCGCGCCGCCGCCCGACGGAGGTGCGGACATACGATCATCTCTCCCTGATCGCTCCGCACCCTGTGAAGGCTTTTGGAGCGGCGCGGTCGCATGAGAAAACCTCACCCGAGCCCGCAGCTGGTTCATCCTGTTCGATTCGCTCTCTCCCACATCGCCGGGGGCCTGCGCAAGCGCTCAGACGGTAACCCTGGAGGTGCGATAATCGCCGCTGAGACGCGGTGTCGGGCGCCGCCAGTCGCCGGCCAGCGCCTGCCAGCATGCCAGCGCCGCCAGCGCCGCGGTGTCGGCCCGCAGGATGCGGGGACCGAGGCCCACCGACGTTACATCCTTTATGCGACGGAGCGCCTGCAGCTCGTTTTCGGCGAAGCCGCCCTCGGGGCCGATCACGATGGCCCAGGGCGCCGCACGCGCCGCCTCGTCGAGCGCCGACAGTACCTCGGCGATGGGCGGCCCGCCGCCGGTCTCGTCGCACATCATCAGGCGCCGCCCTTCGGGCCAGCTGTCCAACAACTTCCCGAGATCGATCGAGTCGCGCACCTCGGGGATGGTCAGCCGCTCGGTCTGTTCGGCCGCTTCGATCGCATTGGCCTGCAGGCGCGCCACATTGACTCTCTCGACCGCCGTGTGCCGCGTCACCACGGGCTGCAGGACGGAGGCGCCCAGTTCGGTGGCCTTTTCGGCGATATAGTCGATACGGGCACGCTTCACAGGGGCGAAGCACAGCCAGACATCGGGCTCGGGCGCCTGCTCGCGCGTGCGCTCGCCCAGTTCGGCGACCGCGGACTTCTTGCCCCGGAATGCCAGGGTGCCGCGCCATTCGCCGTCGCGGCCGTTGAACAGCAGCAACGGCGCGCCATCGGGCCGCCGCATGACGTTGCGCAGGTAGTGGACCTGCCCCTCGTCCAGCGGGACTTCGCCGCCGGCCGCGAGATCGCCCCCGACGAAAAGACGTGCCGTACTCATCTATTTGCCTTCATGGATCATTGTCGCGCATAGCTGCATGATGACGCCCATGATGACGCCATGACCGCCGGGCGGACAACCGGCTTCACCGATATCGACAGCACGCACTGGACGTTGCGCTACCTGCCGCCGTGGGCGCGGCCCTATGGACGACTGGCCCGCTGGGACCGGCCGATCGGCATCTGGCTGCTGCTGTTTCCCTGCTGGTGGTCGTCGGCGCTCGCCGCCGCACCCCACTGGGCCCAGCTCGCGGGCTACATGGCGCTGTTCGCGGTCGGCGCCATCGCCATGCGCGGCGCGGGCTGCACCTGGAACGACATCGTCGATCGCAAGGTCGATGCGGGGGTCGAGCGCACGCGCGGCCGGCCCCTGCCCTCGGGCGAACTGAAGCTGCACCATGCGCTGATCTGGATGGCGCTGCAGAGCGCGGTCGGCGCGGCCGTGCTGTTCAAGCTGAACAAGTTCGCGGGCGGCGTGGCGCTGCTCTCGCTGCTGCTGGTCGCGATCTATCCGACGATGAAGCGCATCACCTCCTGGCCGCAGGTGGTGCTGGGCTTCGCCTTTAACTGGGGCGCGCTGGTCGGCTACGCCGCCGTCACCGGCACGCTCTCCTGGGCCACCGTCGCGCTCTATTTCGGCGGCGTCGCCTGGACGATGGTCTACGACACGATCTACGCCATGCAGGACCAGCGCGACGATGCGGTGGTCGGCGTGCGCTCGACGGCCCGCCGCTTCGCCGCAGCGCCGCGGCGCTGGCTGAGCTTCTTTGCCGTGCTGGCGATCGGCTTCTGGATCGCGACGGGCCTGCTGGCGCCGCTCGGCATCGGCTACTTCGTGTTGCTGGCCGGCATCGCCGCGCACCTCTGCTGGCAAATCGCGTTGCTGAAACCCGACGACCAGGCCGACTGCCTGATGCGCTTCAAGTCGAACCGCCTCGTCGGCTGGCTGATGCTGGCAGCCCTCATCGTCGACAGGATTGCCTGATGTCGAGGCTTCCCGACGACCCAGAGGGTTTCATCCGGGCCAACACCGCCCTCGAGACGCCGGCGATGGTGCCCGAATTCAGGCTGTGGCTCGCCAGCGAATACGTGCCGATCTGGCAGGCCACAGAGGCGTGGCTGGAGGAGCAGAATGTCGATCCGCCCTACTGGGCCTTCTGCTGGCCGGGCGGCCAGGCAGTGGCTCGTTACCTGCTCGACAATCCGGAAGTCGTCGCCGGGAAGCGGGTGATCGACTTCGCGGCCGGCTCGGGCGTCTCCTCGATGGCGGCGGCGCGATGCGGCGCGGCCTCGGTCGTGGCCAACGACATCGACCGGCTGTCCCTGGTTGCCGCCCGCCTCAACGCTGCGGCCAACGGTCTTTCGATCGACACGAGCAGCGAGGACTGGCTGGCGGCCGCGCCAGGAGCCCCCGAGGCCGACGTGGTGATCGCGGGCGACGTCTGCTACGAGCGCGAGATGTCGGTCCAGGCGCTCGCCTGGCTGCGCAGCCACGCCGCGAAGGGTCGGCTCGTCCTGCTGGGCGACCCCGGCCGCAACTATTTCAGCGCCCAGGGTCTGGAAGAGCTCGGTCGCTACGAGATCCCGACCTCGCTGCAGCTCGAGAACCGGGGCATGCGCGAGACGGTCGTCTGGCGGGTCCTGCCGGTTTCGTGAGGCCATCCGCCGGCGGACTGTTATAATTTCGTAACTGTTCTTTCACAGATGGATCAGGGTACAGCAGACCCATGCCCCCTAGCACCAAGAAGACAAAGATCGGCGCGGCCGATTTCGCGAGCCTGTACGAAGGCTTCAACGCCCCGGTCTCGCGCTTCGACTGTGGCCGCAAGTGCGCGCCGCTGAACGATGGCGAACCGGTCTGCTGTTCGACGCAGAACGCCGTGCCGGTGGTGCACAAGGCCGAATGGGAGCTGCTCAAGACCCGTACCGACCTGTGGTCGAAGTTCAAGCCCTACGACTATTCCACCCGGATTATCGTCGAGGAGCTGACCTCGGACTGCATGGCCATCCACTGCAAGGGCGCCCGGCACTGCGAGCGCGACAATCGCACGATCGCCTGCCGCGGGTTTCCCTTCTATCCCTACCTGACGCGGCAGAAGGAATTCGTCGGCGTCGGCACCTACTGGGTGTTCGAGGATCGCTGCTGGATGATGTCCAACCTCGAACTCGTCGACCGCAAGTTCGTCGAGGAGTTCATCGCCACCTACGAGGCGCTGTTCGTCAAGGACAAGGACGAGTTCGACACCTACGTCACCTTCTCCGCCACGGCGCGGCGGACCTTCTCGCGCTGGAAGCGGGAGAT